>JANOEF010000687.1:0-6525 GCA_031413075.1 Acidobacteriota bacterium
TGACATAGCCAAACTTCCTGCGTCAATTGCGACACAATCATCAACTACCAAACAACATAAATGTTGTTGGGCTGTGGCCTGCCCGTTCTCATCAAAAGTGGTTGGTAATAATTGAAGTTTCATTCTGACTCAAATTTCAAACCCAAAAATGTTAAATTGCTAGCCTCTTTTTGTTTTATCTGGCACAAGTTTGAGCCCTCCCACCATCAATTTCGTAAGTTACACCGGTTATCCAGCCCGCTTTTTCTGATGCCAAAAAATAAATCAATTCAGCCACTTCTTGAGACTCGCCAGCCCTTCCAAGTGGGTGAGTATTTTTAGAATGTTCTAAGAATTTTTCATAATTTTCTGCGTCCATCCCGCTTCGTTTATGCAAATTTGAGACAACCACACCCGGATTAACCGCATTCACTCTGACGCCTTTAGACGCCATTTCGAGAGCTGCACAACGGGTTAATTGATCAACTCCAGCCTTAGAAACGCAATAGGCCAAAACATTAGGAAATGAACGCGAACCTGTCACACTTGAAACATTAACGATGTTTCCCTTTGTTTTTTCAAGAAAAGGAACCGCCCGATTCATCAAATAAAAAACCGACCGGAGGTTGATGTTCATCATTTTGTCCCAAGCTTCTAAATTTGTATTTTCAATCGAACCGCTAGCTATTATTCCAGCTGCATTGACCAGGACATCAAGCTGACCAAAAGTGTCAATTGTTTCTGACACTAAATTGTCAACTTGGGAAATTTGGCAAACATCAGCCTGAATAACCTTTAGTGAGCCTCCTTTTTCTTTGACTTCGGCAGATAAAGCCTCCAATTCAGTCTCATTTCGGCCAACACCAATAACTTTTGCACCATTATCAGCAAACAGTAAAGCCGTTGATCTTCCGATTCCCGAACTCGCACCTGTAATAATAACTACTTTATCTTGCATATTTTGTGACGAAAGAAATCTTCGTTTTTTGCATTTTATCACAAATTGTAATTAGAAAAAAAATGGACAGTCAATACTAATGACTGTCCAAATAATTCCCAGGAGACTAAAAAATTTCAAATTAAATAGAATTTGTTTGAGGTTGTTGAGTAAATAATTTCTCAATCGCTTGTTTGGTTTCATCTCTTCGGCGCTGCTGAAAATCGGTAACCCAATTGGTTACATTTGACACCATGTCGCGCGCAGATTTTTGAGCTTCCTTTTTTTCTATTTTTGCCGGTGTGGTGATTGGTGTTCCTTTTTTTATCACCTTAATTTTTGCTTTCGTATTCATAATTCTGTCCTTTCAAAAGATAAATTTGATATTTATGTTGTCTTTAATATTGCGAAAGAGATTGTATTTATTCCCTTTTAATGTTGTGCGGGCAATTGTAGTGCCACACTTGAGACGATTGATAAAATTATTTTTGCAAACATATGTTTTGAATGTTATTACCATTTAATGGTTGCTTTTGCATTTTGCAAAGAAATGTAAATACTTTTTGCTCTTTGCTAATAAACCATTACGCCTGGTATTTCACTTTGTTTCGTCTAATTTAACTTGAGCCTTTGTTTTTTGGCTCTAAATCGTTGAACGTGAGTTATTTTCAAACTTGCAATCGAGTGGCATAAATCTTGCCCTGTATTTCAATGTGATGAACATAACTGACCTAGTTGTTATTTATTTGGCCTGCGGCGCACCATTTGGTGTTTATTATTTTTTGCAAAACCGTGAAATACAAAATTCTTTTCAAAATTTGTTAAAAACCTTGCTAGTTTATCTCTTTTGGTTTCTTTACGGAATTTTATTTTTACATCGTTATCTTACAAAATGGTTACACAATTACCATTTCGTCAAAAATATTCATTCGGATTCACTGATAAAGCTGAAAATTGATGAGTTTGAAAAAACTTTTTCGAATTTGTTACTAAAAAATAATTGTGAAATGTCGCTGTTTGAATTTCGTGAAACTTTTGAGCGATATACCGGACTTACAATCAGCTTATCAGAAAATAAAGAGAAAGTCTCACCACAAAGTGAGTTTTTCCAGATTGTCGAACACCCGAATGCCGGATTAGGACAAATTTGTCTGCAAAGACGCAACTTTTTTCGCTTACAATATCATCAAACTCAAGCCAGACATGATTTATTGAAAATCTTTGCAGAAATGGCGGCACACAACAAGGAAAGTAAAAACCTTGAGTTTTGTTTAAAAGAGTTTTTTACCTTTTTTGCTGATTCGGAGGCTCAAGAAAAATCAAACCTACTTTTCAATTATGCTCCGCAAACCGCCAGATCTTTCCCCGTCCAAAAACAGGAGATTGAAGTATGGAATACAAAAAAACTGAAGAAACCTACCCCGAAAAAAACATTTTTGAATTTGAGCATCTTTTCAACAATCGGTCGGAAAAAGAAATCCGGATAGACGAATTGCTCGATTTACATAGTCCGAATGTTAGAGAGAAATCCCTTCATATTTCACCAGATGTTGGTTTTGAGGCTAGTCTCATTAAAAATCCGATAAATACTCAAACTGCTTTTTCTCAATTTGGTTTAATGCTGGGTATTTTTCCTCCGATGGCATTATTCGGAACACTCATAGCTAATTCTAATCGTCATTCAGATGATTATTGGGTCTTTCCTTTATTGATTTTTGTCAATGCTGTTTGCGCCGTTGTAGGTTTTTTCTCCGGAAAAGTAATTGGAAGAATGGTAGCTGAAACGGAAAAATGGAGTTGGGGCGCGATGCTTCTGACTTTGCCGCTTATTGGAATCTTGTGGGGAATTATGACTGGTGGGGCTGGTGGTTTGTTTATTTTTGTCATTGGAGCAATTTTCGGAGCATTTATTGCTGCCTTGATAGGCGGAATTGCCCTCCCGGTTTTTACAATTTTTCATCGTTGGCTAAAAAAAGGTGACCTGATAGAAAGAGACCAATTTTTGCCTTTAAGTTTAGGTATTAGTCTGACAATAGCAGCAATTATACTGGGGCAAGCCTTAAATAAATAATTTTAAAATTTAGAAAGTTATTAAACCCACCTTTCGAGAAAAATATATATAATAATTGAAAAACTTACCGGCTCATAGTAAATTGTTTTTCACTGATGCTTGTTTTGTTACATCTTTTCGCTCTTTTTATCCTCGTTTTGTTAGGTTTTTATGTTTTCGTCACAAATCCTCGGCGGCGCGCAAATCAAACGTTCGCCGCATTCATTGCATTTCTTGCGCTTTGGACAATTAAAGACATCATACTTTGGGATTTTCACCAAACAAATGAGTCAGCCCGGTGGTGGGCTGTAGCCAGTTTTGTGATCGCACTTCTCATGCAGTCGAGTTTGATCGTTTTTGCCTGGGTTTTCCCGGAGAATTTGAGAACTCCAAGAAAAAAAGCCGCCGTCATTTTTGCCCCAAGTTTAATATTAATTCCGACCGCTTTTTTTGGCTTATTATGGAACAAAATCGGTTTCAAAGATGCTCAGTTTTATGTTGATTTAGCACCTTTGGCTTATGTATTCGTGATTTACGTTTATGCCTTATTCGGTTACGGTGCAATCATCTTGTTCAATAAATACCGAAGATACCGTGGAACTCAGGAGTCACAACAAATTGGTGCGATTCTGTGGGCGGTTGGAATCACCGGTTTGTTAAAAACAATTGCGAATATTGCATTTCCTTTTCTCGGACTTTACGATTTGCTTCCATTTTCTTCGATTTTTGTCCTCCCTGGTGTCCTGATTTATGCATATGCAATTTCTAACTTTAAACTCTTTTCACTAGAAAATGCATTTGATCAATTTCGTTTATTTCCTATCACCTACAAAGTTGCACTAAGTATTGCAAGTGTGGCTATCATTAGTTTTACACTATTTCAAATTCCGATTGTTTATTTTTCTTTTGCAGACGGAATGAATTTTGAGGCTTGGAAAAAATATCTTGTATTCAGCGTAATTTCGGCACTTGTGCCTAACCTGATCCTCGTTTTACTGGTCGTCCGAACCATTTCTCGACCGCTTCAAAGAATCACATTGGCGGCTGTGAGAGTCACCGAAGGTAATTACGGCACCGAGGTTGAAGGGCGTCAAAGTAATGATGAAATTGGACTTCTGGCTACATCATTCAACGAAATGAGTCGAAAAATGGCTGAAGATCTTGAACAATTAGGTCAATTGAATGATCAGCTCACCCGAACCGAAAAACTCGCCGCGATGGGCACCCTCGCAGCGGGGGTGGCACACGAGGTTAATAATCCTTTGGCCTCGATCTCTTCGTTAATCCAAATGATTCAGGCTGAACCGGGTTTAGAGGACGAAACTTCGGATAAACTGCGGTTGATCCAAACTCAAATTACCAGAATTACTCAGGTTACAAAAGATATGATGGACTTTGCCCGGGTTCGTCCGGCAGCCAAGAGTCTCATTGATATCAACCAAACTTCAGAAACTGCCTTACGTTTGGCAAAGTTTGATAAATCATTCCAAAGATTGAAATTGCAAAAGGAATATGCTAGAAATTTGCCAAAAATATTGGCTGATTCAGACCAACTGGAACAGGTTTTTTTAAACCTTTTTCTGAATGCCCGCGACGCTATGCCGAATGGTGGAAATCTAGTGATCAAATCTTATCAAGCTGGCAATTCGATCAAAATAATGATCGCGGACGACGGTATTGGAATCAATGAAACGAGTCTCAAACAAATTTTTGACCCTTTTTTTACCACTAAACCAGCCGGCAACGGAACAGGTTTAGGTTTAGCAGTTTGTTACGGAATAATTACGGCTCATGGTGGAAACATTGAAGTTTCATCAAATAACGGGAATGGTTCAAAATTTATTATTCAATTACCCTTAGAGTTATCTTGACATCAATCCAATTTCGTAGAAACTAAACATAGTCTTAAATTCCAACCTAATTTCGCGAGGAAATAATGAAAAAGTTTTTCTATGTCTTTTTAGTCCCGATTTTTCTTTGTGCCACGGTGTTTGCTCAAGAAAAACCATTAGCGTTTATCAATGCAAAAATAATTCCAATCGTTGGACCAACTATCGAACAAGGGATTTTGATTGTCCAAAACGGCAAGATCATGGTCGTGGGTGATGCCCGGACGGTTCGCCTAACGGCAGATCTACAACAAATTGATTTACAAGGCAAAGTAATTATGCCGGGACTCGTTGACACTCACAGCCATATTGCCGAACCGGCTGGTTCTGATGCTTCGGGTCCGATCCAACCTGACATTCGGATTTTGGACAGTGTCAATGCAAGGGCGGCCAGCGTCCAGAGAGCGCAGTCCGGAGGAATCACGACGGCCAATGTGATGCCCGGTTCGGGTTCATTGAATAGCGGCCAAACCCTCTATTTGAAACTGCGAGACGGTGCAAATAAGATTGATGATTTATTGATTTTTGATGCAAAAGGCAATTATCTGGGCGGGATGAAATTTGCCAATGGAACGAATCCGATTCGCTCAGGTGGCGGGAATTTCCCCGGAACCCGTGCCAAATCAGCAGCTTTGGTGCGTGACCAATTTATCAAAGCCAAAGAATATCAGGCCAAAGTGGTTAAAGCTGCCGGGGATACAACCAAACTTCCACCGAGAGATTTAGCGATGGAAGCCTTGGTCGAAGTGCTTGATGGGAAACGAGTTGTCCATTTTCACACCCATCGTCACGATGATATTATGACCGCTTTGCGATTGCAAAAAGAATTTGGTTTCAAAATAGTTTTACAACACGTTTCGGAAGCTTGGAAAGTGGCAGATGAAATTGCCAAGGCGAAAATTCCCTCTTCGATCATTATGATTGACAGCCCCGGTGGAAAACTTGAAACAGTAGATGTTTCGATGACAAACGGTGCGGCTCTCGAAAAAGCAGGTGCCTTGGTCGGGTTTCATACGGACGATAATATCACCGATTCACGTTGGTTTTTACGCTCGGCGGGAATGGGGGTTCGTTTTGGCATGTCCCGCGACAAAGCTCTTTACGGAATGACGATGGCGGGGGCAATAATGTTAGATCTGGACAAAAGAATCGGCTCCCTCGAAACGGGTAAAGATGCTGATTTTATTGTGCTTTCGGGCGATCCGCTGAGTGTTTATACTAAAGTTTTAGAAACTTGGGTCGAAGGCAAAAAAGTTTTTGACCGCAATAATCCAGCCGATTATTTAGTTCAGGTTGGCGGATTCGGTGCCGGGAACGACAGATTTGCTCATATTCATTGCTTTGACGATGACTTTGGAGGGGGTAATTAAATGAAAAATTCAAAATTCAAAATTCAAAACCTAGTTACTTTATTGGCATTACTGCTGACTGCCTATTGTTTACCGTTATCCACCTCCGCGCAGATTGCTGTCAAAGGCGAAACAGTTTGGACAATGGTTGGTGAACCGATTAAAGACGGGGTTGTTTTGATCAAAAACGGTAAAATTGAAGCGGTTGGCTCGGCTTCAACCGTAATCATTCCAAGTAATTACCAAGTCATTTCGGCAAAAGTGGTGACTCCGGGTTTGATTGATGCTCATACGGTTATCGGTTTGAACGGATATCTGAAT
>JANOEF010000688.1:0-2120 GCA_031413075.1 Acidobacteriota bacterium
GGACGGGACTGCTTAATCAAACAAGCGAAGATTGGGAAGCTCCGACTCAGGTTTTGAGCGAAATTCAAACTGTCGTCAGACCCCACGCGATAACTAATGATTGGGAGCAGGGGCAACCGACAAAGATTGCTGTGCGACCCCCAAATCCTCACCTACCTAATCACTTAACTCCAATCATTCTAACGGGTGTGATGATTTGTGTCGTCTTTGGTTGTGCCATCGGAGGCTGGTTTTTTTTAAGCGGAATTGGCTCGGGCGGAAGAGATTTAGCTAAGAATAACAACCAAGGAAAAGATTCTGAGTTTCCCAATATTACCCCTACCTTGACTCCCAGAATACATCGCACGCCTCCAATCAATCAAGAAACGACACCAACCCAAACAGGTTGGTCACCATTTAATGAGGAAGCCAGTCTCAACGGCGATAGGCTGACTTACTATCGTGGAACGACCGCCGAACAGTGTCAGTCGGACTGCGACCAAAATCCAAAGTGCAAAGCATTTACGCTCGTCAGAGCCGGGGCCTATAACCCCGATGACCCGCCGATGTGCTATCTGTTGTCCAAAGTCACAAAGATTGTTACTCACTCATGCTGCATCTCGGCTATCAAATTTTGAGGTTTCGGGCTGTATAATCAAAATTTATTCAAATCTAGGCTGAACAAAATCGTGGTTGGGTTTTTCGGTCAAAAATGAATTTTTCACCTCTCCGGGCGCACGCCAAGACTTTGAAGTGTGTTGGAGCGCAAACTTGTAACAGCCCAGGTCTTGTCTGTAAAAGCCAAAGAAATTATCTTAAAGATGACATTTCGGCATTGCCTTCTTTTTGTTAAAATCAATTTATGCTTAATTTTGCCATTCAGACTGCCCGCGAGGCCGGACAACTTTTACTCGAAAAATTCGGACGAAAAATAAATATCTCAATGAAAGGCGACATAAATCTCGTCACCGAAGCCGATTTAGCTTCCGAAGCACTGATTATCGAACGCATCAAATCTTATTATCCGAGACATTCAATTTTAGCCGAAGAATCGGGAAACGCCGTCGTTTATGGTGATTCGACCTGGAAATGGATCATTGATCCACTCGACGGAACGACCAATTTTGCTCACGGCTATCCGTGTTTTTGCGTGACGCTGGCGCTCGAACACGAAGGTAAGATTGTTCTTGGGGTGACGTTTGATCCGACCCGCAACGAACTTTTTGCGGCCGAATGTGGGCAGGGCGCAACCCTCAATAATAAACTGATTCGGGTTTCTGAAACTGAAAAAATCGGTGATGCGCTGATTGTGACGGGCTTTCCCTATGATTTTAAGCAAAAGGAAAATTTCGCCCGTCATTTGACTGATTTTCTCTTAAATTCCCGTGGAGTCCGGCGGGACGGTTCGGCCGCCATTGATATGGCGTATGTGGCCTGTGGTCGGTTTGACGGTTTTTGGGAAGAAGGTTTGAATGCTTGGGATGTGGCAGCGGGTGTTTTGATGATCGAAGAGGCCGGCGGCCAGGTCACTTATTATGACGGCTCGCCCTTTAGTATTTATCGGCCGCCGATTTGTGCCAGCAACGGTTTGATACACAATCAGATGCTGCAAATTTTAGGTTAGAAAGTTAAAGGTCACAGGTCACAAGTCAAAATGCTTTAGTGACTTGCCAATCAACAATCGCAAATCTAAAATCAAAAATACAAATATGCCTTGGTTTCGCAGAAACAGACCTAAGATAGATGAGCAAACGGATGAAAAACGCACCGTGCAGACGGAAGGTGTTTTTACCAAATGTCCCGAATGCGATACGACTCTCTATAACCGTGACCTGGAAGAATCGTTTCAGGTCTGCACCAATTGTGCCTATCATTTTCGCATCGGCGCGTATTTACGGCTCGAAATGCTGTTTGATGACCAGGAGTATGAGGAACTCGATGCCGAAGTGACCTCGGGCGACCCGCTCGAATTTATTGATTCAAAGCCATATAAAGACCGCATCATCGCGGCTCAAAAATCTTCGGGACTGCCGGAGGCGATCATTTCCGGGAAAGGAAAGGTTGGCGGTGTAAATTTCATACCTTCTTTTGCCAGACGTTCCATATTAGGTGTATGGTATCTTTTATTAAAATCAGTTGAT
>JANOEF010000689.1:0-5009 GCA_031413075.1 Acidobacteriota bacterium
ATTAATAGGAATGACATTTTGTCGGCAAATAACTTAAAAGCAGACTCGTGAACAATAAATCAAAGAACGATCAATCATTCATCATCAATCAATTAGCCGAAGACCGCGAAAAATATTTCGGGGCCGTGGCTCCGCCGATCATTCAGACCAGCAATTTTGCCTATCCAACCGTTGACGAATTTTCGAGGGCAATTCAGAACGAAAAGGACGAGCATATTTATACCCGGGGAAATAATCCGACCGTCAATATGCTTAGCCAAAAAATGGCGGCCTTAGAGGGCGCAGAGGATTGTTTGATGGTTGGCAGTGGTGCGGCGGCAATAACCAATGCTGTAATTTCACAGATCAAGACAGGTGATCATCTCGTTTCGGTCAAAAATCCATACACCTGGGCCGAGAGGTTGATGACAAATATTTTGCCGAGGTTTGGAGTGGAAACAACTTTTATAGACGGCACTAAACTCGAAAACTTTGAAAAAGCCTGCACCGAAAAAACAAAATTAATTTATCTCGAATCTCCAAATTCGTGGACGTTTGAATTGCAAAACTTAGCGGAAATAGCTGGTTTTGCGCGAGGAAAAGGGATTACGACCGTCATTGATAACAGCTATTGCACTGCCTTGGGTCAACGTCCGATCGAGTTTGGGATAGATTTGGTGATCTACTCGGCGACCAAGTATTACAATGGTCATAGCGATGTTGTCGCCGGCGCAATTTGTGGTTCAAGGGAAATAATCACCAACATTTTTCACCGTGAATTTATGACTTTTGGCAATATTCTGGCTCCGCAAAATGCCTGGTTAATACTCCGCAGTTTGCGAACTTTACCGATCAGATTAAAGCAATCGTCTGAAAGCACCGTCAAAATTATTGAATATTTGAAACATTCTCCGCAAATTGAACAAATCTGGTATCCGTTTGACGAAAACAATCCGCAATTCGATCTAGCCCAAAGGCAAATGAAAATGCCGATGGGAATGTTCACCATTGCGTTGAAAAATAGAAACGTCGAAGCAATCAAGAAGTTTTGCGAATCACTTGAAAATTTTCTCATCGCCGTTTCGTGGGGCGGACACGAATCTTTGATTATGCCGAAATGTGCTTTTGTCGCTGAAAATGATAGTCAAGTTAATCTGATTCGGTTTTATGTTGGGTTGGAAGAGGCGGATGTTTTGATTGAAGATTTAAGCGAGAGTTTGAAAGAGTTATAGGCACTTAAGCACCAATGCACAATTAACAATGGACAATGAAGAAAACCCAAAAACCAAGGTTACTCAACTATTTGCAAACTTTTCTTTATTTTTAATAGGTCGCAAAACATTTGCTGACCTGCTTAAAACAAAAAAGGCGAACTGCCCGCAAAGCAATCCGCCTTTTTTTCTGAAATTTATCAGAGCGTTTTTCTAGTAATTATTAACTGGAATTCGTCTAAATCCGACAATTCTTTTTTCCCAGTATCCGGCAAATTTTGAAAAGGTAACACCTTTACTTTGCGAGGCATGATAAAAAGTATTTTCATCAATTACGATTCCAACGTGACCGAGACCATTGAAAAAGACAAGTGTCCCAAACTTATATCTTTCATCACCAGAGACCGGCTCAAAGGTTCGATAGTAACTACTGGCGCTGGTTCTGGTAAAATCCAGTCCGGCATTTTGAAAAACGCTCCAAATAAGACCTGAACAATCATAACTATTTGGACCGTCTGAACCATAACGATAAACCAGTCCGATTTTTGATTGCATCGCTCCCATCAGTCTTTGGTTGAAAGCAGCAAGTGATAGGTTGCCCTGAGAATTTGTATTGACAGAATTAGTAGGCATGGACGAAACGGTTTTCTTAACCTTGGAGGGGGGCGGGGTGTTATTCGTGACAACTCTGATTTGATTGGTTAAAACGGGGCGCGAAACCGGATTCGGGGTTCTGGTCACCGGTTGTGACTCACGATTAATTTCGGTATTTTCCACCTTTTGACTTCTTTCGTTACCAACGACTCTGTCCCGTGATTGGGCAAAATTTTGAATCACCAAAACCACAGCCGAAAAAAAGATAACAGAAAGAAATTTTTTACAATTCATCAAGCAATGCTCCTAATTTTTTAGTCTATATTTATCCTCGGGAGAGTTCGGCAGTTTCATCTACCACCTTTCAATGCAGATCCAAAAGAGTTTAAAATGTTTCCGCTAAATGAAGGGGAATGTTAAAGTTGCGGTAACTTTTGGATAAAATTTCGGGTTGATTGTTAACTGTTTACTGACTAATTTTGGACTATCAAACCGTAAATAGCAAGTAGCCGATATTGTTTTAACCCAAAACAGTTTCGGTTTGGCAAGACTTTTTTGTCCAATGCCGGTTAGTGGGATGGAGTTTTTTAGGCTTCAGGTTGTCTGAAAAAAGACAGACTTGCCCCTTTGCAAGTCCCCCGCCTATCCGTCCCGCCTAAGCTTCCATCCGATTATTTTGTATAACTTAATAAAGTGATAATTCCATTTGCTTTCCAAAAAAAAGTCTTGAATTAAAAAACTCAAGACTTTTCCCCAAATTGGTAAGCTATTTTTTAAGCTGAAAACGAAGTGCCGCAACCGCACCCGCCGGTCGCATTTGGGTTTTCAAAAGTGAATCCCGAACCCATCATATTTGAAGCATAATCAACCGTAATACCATTCAAATACTGGGCCGAAAACATATCAACAAAAAGTTTGACGCCATCTTTGTCCAAAATGAAGTCGCCTGATTTTGATTCTTCTTCGATATTCAAACTGTATGAAAAACCTGAACATCCGCCTGGAACTACCCGAACCCGAAGTCCGGCGGTTTCCGGCAAATCATCTTCACCGGATAAAAATCCTTTAATTTCGTTAATAGCCGAAGGCGTAACATTCATTTCGACGCCCGGTGCTGCAACTGCTGACATTTATTATTTCTCCTTAATAAAAAATTTGGATTTAGTTTCCTAAATCTTTACTTAATTGTCAATTTTAATTTAGTTTAAATAAAATTACAAGGAATCAGCAAAGAGAAAAGTGCGGTTAAGCGGGATTTTTCATAAACTTGCTCAGGTCTTGAAAAGTAAATTAAGATTAAAATATGAAAATCGAACCAATTGTATTAGCAGGTAATTTTGTGCGATTAGAACCGCTTTCTCGGCTCCATCACCAACAGTTGTGCGAGGCCGGGTTAGATGAGAATTTATGGCGGATCAGTCCGGATCAAATTGCCAGTCCCGATGATATGCAACGCTACCTTGAAACTGCTTTGGATGAACAAAATCGTGGAGTTTCGTTGCCGTTTGCGACGATTGAAAAGTCATCAAACAAAGTTGTCGGTTCCACTCGTTTTGGCAATATCGCAACCAAAGATCGGCGAACTGAGATTGGCTGGACGTGGATCGCCAAACCGTGGCAGAGAACATTTGTCAATACGGAGGCCAAGTTTTTAATGCTTTCCCACGCTTTTGAGGTTTGGCATTGTATCCGGGTAGAATTTAAGACTGATTTTTTGAATGAGCAGTCACGTCAGGCAATCCTGCGGCTCGGGGCAACCGAGGAGGGGATCTTTCGTCAGCATATTATTTGCCAATCCGGTCGCCTTCGCGATTCGGTCTATTTCAGCATTCTTGATTCAGAATGGGAGACAGTCAAAAGAAATTTAGAAACAAAGTTGGGAAAAGTTTAGAGTTCAGCCTGCAAACTGCTAGCCAGCAGCACGCTCAAGCGTCAACTCTGAATAATATCGCAAATCCGCCAAAGTTGTTTTATAATAATTTTTGTTATGGAAAAATTTACGATTATCTGTCCGTGTTGCGAGGCAAATTTGACGATTGATGCACAAACGGGGGCGATTTTGGCGCACGAAGAAAAAAAGAAAGTTCTCGGTTCTTTCGAGGATCTCAGAGAAAATTTAGTCCGCCAAAAAGAAACTCGGGAGAATATTTTTGCTCAAGAAATGTCTTCGATGAAAGACCGCGAAAGACTCCTCGAGGAAAAGTTTAAGGAAGCGATGAAACGTGCCGAAGGCGGTCATGACAAACCCTTTAAGAATCCTTTGGATTTAGACTAATTTGTAATTCGTAATTCGTAATTCGTAATTTGATTTTAGAAGTTATGAAACCTATCCCTCATTACTGCCAATTTTGTGGTGTCAATAACCAGCTTGGAGAGAGAACTTGCCGAAAATGCGGGACCCGGTTGATGCTGGTCGTTTTTCCTCCTTCGATCCGTCACGACGAGGGGGTGGTTCCATCCTATTACGAAGACCATTTGTTGGAAAGGGTAACGATGCTCGAAAACCGGCTCTCACAAGTTGCCGAAAGGCTTTCATTAGCACTCGATTTAATGCTCAAACAAAGCAAAAATACCCATTCCGACCATCTTTTGCTGGAAACTTTGATTGATTCACTGAACACTTTGGGGGCGGTGGAAAAAGACAAACTGAAACAGAATTTGCAAACTGATTTAAAGCGGGAAAACTTAGAAGTCACCGCTGAAGAAAAAAATAAAAGAGATTTTCAGAAAATTATCGGACGACATTCGGCAGAAAATCGCGACCTTTTTGAACATTTCGTCAAAGAAGGATTAAATTTTCTGGCCCATCGGGAAGAACGACAAGCCTTTCGCACCTTTGAACGGGCACTCCAACTATCGCCCGAAAATACTGAACTGTTGATGTTTATGGCGGACATCCAGTTTCGGGACGATAAGTTTGAACAGGCGCGGGATTATCTGGAAAAAGCATATCGGGTTCAACCGACCAACGAAAAAATTTTATTCTTTTTGGGTATTATTTCGGCGGATTTGCTGGATACAAAAAGGGCTAAAGTGTTGCTTTATAAAATAGCCGACTACCGCGAGATGAAGTTTTGTGTCCACTATGTGTTGGGTTTTATAGCAGTGTTGGAAAAAGATTGGAAATCAGCTTTTGAGGCTTTCAGAGAAGCTTTACACGCGGTTGAATTACCTGAAACTCATTATTTGTTAGGTTGTGTTTATTTTCAATTAAGAAAATTCAAA
>JANOEF010000690.1:0-8294 GCA_031413075.1 Acidobacteriota bacterium
CCCGCCGCGCCGGCACCAAGACGCTGCGGGTCGGCCGCAACTTCGATCTGGTGATCCTCGGGCAAAGCCTGGCCTCGATCCCCGCCACCTGCGGGCCGCTCATCGAGCGCCGCCAATGGCCGGAATATTTGCGGACGATCGACAGTTCTCGAATAACCGTAAATAGTCCGCCATTGACCTTGCCGGGCATGTTAAACGTCGAGTTGGACGTAACCGGCCGGCTAACCAAATTTACTGCCGTACCTCCGGCTGATTTTAGCTCAGGCGACAGATCGGCAAAAACGGATTGGAAGAAACTATTTGATGAGGCCAGCCTCGACATCGCAAGCTTCAGGCCGGTTGAATTAAGATCGACGCCGCCAGTAGTTTTTGATGAAAGTTCCGCCTGGGAAGGAATGATGGCCGGTACAACGGACGTTCCCGTGCGTGTCGAGGCGGCGGGATTCCGGGCCCGGCCGGTGTATTTTCGGATCGTGCCGCCGTGGAAGGAACCCGAAAGTGCCGCTCAAACAGCGGCTACCCAGGATCCGCCATTTCTCTTTTTGGTGTTAAGGCTCCTGCTCGGGTTTATTGCGCCGATCGTGCTTGTCCGTTACAACCTGAAGAAAGGAAGCGGTGATCTTAAGGGCGCAATTAAGATAGGCCTGGTTTTTCTGGTGCTGCTTTTGTGCAGGGACTTCCTGGTGATCGATGTACCGCCGACATTCGCGGCGATCATTGAATTCCTGTTCCGACGGTTGGGTGACGGATTGTTTGTCGGAACCCAGACAGGGCTGGTCTATTTGGCCATCGAACCATTTGTCCGGCGTCGTTGGCCTGAGGTCTTGATCTCGTGGAGCCGCCTTATAATGGGCAATTTCCGTGACCCGCTGGTCGGCCGGGACATTCTTGTAGGGTCCACATTTGGGGTAGCCGTTTATCTGGCCCAATTCGCGTTGCGTTATATTGATATTCAGTTCGATCCAAAGGGGTTCGTTGGTTTGATCTTTTATGCTGAAACAGACCACCTGATGGGAACCGCCGGTGCATTGTCGGATATATTCTCCAAATTTAATAGCAGCATGACACAGAGTTTTACCCTGCTCCTTACGGTTCTGCTCATGACGATGATCTTCAGGAAGAAGTTTCTCGGCGCTATCGCCGCGTTTTTGATCAACCAAGTCCCTGTTGTCGTAGCTGTTGGATTAGCTGGTGGAAATCTCCGGGTGGCGCTGGTTGGTTCCCTTTCTAACGCTTTTATGATCTTCCTTCTGGTGCGTTTCGGTGTTGTAACCATGGCATCATATGTGCTTCTTCGTATTTTCATTAGTGATTCGGCATTAACGCTCGATCCGTCGAGTTTCTATTTCCCGAGCACCGTCCTAATGGCCGCAACCGCCCTGGCCCTCGCCGGCTACGCCTACTACATCTCGCTCGCGGGGAAGAAGATATTCGGCGATGGTGATTTCTTTGGAGAATGAGTTTAGCCGTTTGGGGATTGTTGCACTTATTTCCGCGATCTTCTTTTTTAGTTCAATCGCTAATTTACCGCTATCTTTTGACCCGGCGAGCATCGTCTTTCCACAAACGGTAGCCACCCTCGTCATTTACTTTGTGATCATGGGGTATGCCGCATACAACTCCATCGGCGGGGCGAAGATGTTTGGCGAAAAGCCTTTCGATTTTTGATTGGGGATTTTGGATTTTGGATCATTACTGAGCGGTCTAAAAATTGCTTGTCTGGAAATTTTAGCGAATTTAGCTCCGCTAGGAGCTAAATGTTTATAGAAATAACGTCAAAACAAAAATTTAGTTGCATCGCAACGACATATCCCAATGCCGTTCCTCTGGAACTCAAGAATTTACGGCAAATTTGAGCTATAAACATCTCGTTCCTACGGAACTGATGGGGTTTTTATCAACCAAGCAAAAACTATACCGCTCAGTAATGATTTTGGATTGATTAAAAGAAAATTTACCCGCGAATTTACGCGAATTTACGCGAATAATTTCTTTTTTAATGTCAAAAGGGTTGATTCCCAGCCAAGGTTTCTTTCAATTAACGAAATTTCGCGGAGATGCGCGGGCTTAAATCCTTATCTCCAACTCACGTTAGCTTAAAAAGTCGCCGGAAAGCAAAAAATAATCTCTATTCGCACCGCATAAAAGTTCCGCTGCCGCCGATGCCCGCGGCAACGAGTCCTTTGCCTGCTTGTCCGACAACGAATTCCTGCATCTGGCAGAACGGTCGGTTAGGAATCTTTAGCAGCACAGACCCGCGTTTGTATGAATTGTAGCTGACCTTGTAATAATTAAAATATTCATCGCTGTCCACCAGCGTGCGGCTCTCACGCTTGACCCAGGTTTTATAGTCGAGACCGATCTTCAACACCTGCGAGCCGGGATAGAGCGAGGCGAATTTTCCTCTCACAAAGCTCTCGACGGTCGTGTCGCGCCACGGCGGCTGTTTGAACGAGCGGTTAGGAGCATCGCGCAAAACGATCACCTTGAGCTCGTCGGCACGTTTTTCTGCCGTAGCGGTTGCGTCCGAAGGCACGGGCGTGCCGTATTCAGCATATTTGGGTTTGAGCCACGCGATCTTCTCAGTGCGCCATTTGTTCCGATCCCAGATCAACTGCTGTGTCTCCACACGAACCGGATTGTCAGGTTCGTTAAAGCCGAAATTCAGATTTTCTTCCGTGTACCCGAGATTTATGACTTGTCGAACAATGCCGGCGCGGGCGATCGGCTCAATTTCTTTACGTTTCGCCGCTATTTCGCACCATACCGCAAACCGATAATCAATCGATCCCGGACGCGCATACGTCGGATCGGTAAAGTTCGTCACCCCGCGATATTGTGTCTTGCAGAGTGTGTCAAGTTCGGCTAGGTCGCTCATTGTCTTTTGCCATTCAGCCGGTCTTAGCGGTCCGCCGGGCGTGCTCGTGTATTGCGGATCATACCAAACCGAAAACTGCTCGACCGATTGACGATATTTCGGTGCCGCATTTTCGGCAAATGATATTCGAAGTGCCACAACCTTCGGATCCTCAGGCTTAGGTTTTCGCTGAATCAATGGAGAATTCTCGGGTAGCGTGACGACCTGATTATCGAGATTGCCAAACCTGATCCGCACATTGCCGCCGGAAATCCTTTCGACCTTTGCGTTGATCCATTCCTGCCCAAAACACATACAGCGATAACGCACCTCTTCGCCGACTGTAATGCGATCCTGTCCGATGATAACGATCGAAAACAGGAGCGCAGCTAATAGACTGGCTAATTTTTTTCCCATCTGATTCTCTCCTTTGTATTCGAAATTTTAGCACAAAATTGCTCGTAAAGGCTCATCCGCAGTTTTTTTTTGATAGAAGTTTTTTGAAAACTCAAATAGATCGACGGAGTCGCAACCAGAAAGTTACCGAATCTGATCTCGCAATCTCGATCTAATCAAAAATCAACTAAAATCAGCCAGTTGAATCACATCCGTGGTGTGATTTCCGCTTGGGTGAATAAGTTTTTCACCATCGCCCGTCCTTGATAGTTGGCCGAAGAAAACAAAATGGGAGGCGAGATTTGGACGGTCGAAATGACGGCGATCGGATCTCGCGGAACTGAATTATTGCAAAGTAGGGAATAGCGACCTTTTGAAGCGTTTTACTTTCGCTAATTTTGCAAGTTTGGCCAAGATCTTTGAAGCCGCCTCTGCTATAACGGGCAAAGAACGCAAAACGTTTTTGTAAAGTCCGGCGTTGATGACGCTGAAATGAGAAGCGAGGTTGAAAAACTTCTTCGCTCATTCGAGGATTCAGAATAGTTCATGCAGAATCCTCCCGTAGCAGTAAAAGACCAAAAAGAACTCGAAAAGACGACGCGTCCACAATTGAATTCAATTTAGTTTGATACGAAAATAAATAACTCCGGGCGTTCGGTATCACTTGCGACCGAACTGCCCGGAAGATATTAATAAAGCTATTTGTCCAACCGAGGAACCGAGTTTTTTTCTAAGAAGCTGTTTTAGACTCCGCAACTTGCTTCCAGTTCTTTGATCTCAACCTCTTTGCCGTTTTTAATTTGAGTGACCCAGGCACCGCTCCCTTCGTAATATTGGCTGAACATTATGATCTCCATTTGTTTGTCTCCGTTCAAATCGGCGATGGCGGACACCTCGAAACGACTCGGTGCACCAAATTCTATTTTCTTTTTGACAAAATCGCCGCCCAGCATAATATTGACAGCTTTTCCGGCAACCACTTTTCTGAGCAGCACAAACGAATAATCTCCGGCTTTGGCACTTGCTCCAATACTTCCCCCGTAAGAACTGGCGGTTAAAATAACTTCATCAACTCCATCACCCTCGAGATCAACGCGGAATGCTTCTTCAATGACTGCTTTGGACCGAGGCAAGCCTTTTGATTTCAAAACATTACTGACAATGTTCAGATAGGTCTTGTCGGTCAGGCTGATTTCTTTAACCGCTCGCGGCAAAATATTCCAACTTGCATTGGTGCCGACAGCTATTCCAGAGTTAAAGTCGATATCTCTCGAAACAAGGTGAAAACCGGCACAGGGGTCGTTCTCTCCAACTAACTCAATCGTAATTGGTAAATTGTTTTCATAATTACCTTCAAGATCGTAAAGGTTATACTTTTGATCCTTTCCCAAATTTTTAAATGCCGTTTTGGCATCGACAAATTTGCCGTTGAGGACCCCACCAAGCAATCCCCCGGCTTTCAAATCCAAAATCGGCACCACTTGTGCATTTGCCGCCGCCGTTGATATGACAATGGCAATAACCATCAATAATATTTTCATTTTTTTCCTTCGGTATTAGGCATTTTCTTTTCTTACTTTTTCACCAGATTGGAATCTGCCATTTTTCTTGCCTTCGCATTTGCGTTGGCGGAACTTGCGGCAACCTTGAAATCAATATGTTCGGATCCGGCTAATCCGATGATGCGAAGATTTTGTCCGGTTTTGACAGGTCGTCCATCATCACCAAAATCTTCCGCATATTCATTTAACCTGATGATTACCGCAAAAGGTTTTCCGTTAGCCAATCTCCACTCGATTCGATTAAGAGGCGACATATCCCTGCCTAAATCAATCGTCGTGTCGCCTTTTTCAAGACGATAGGCGACAAAAAAAGCACTGGTGCTGGTTTTGACCTTATAACCGCTCAGCCCTTTGCAAATTGATTCTACATCCTGACCATTGTTTTCGTCTTTTCCATCAGCTTTGCAGGCAGTTTTCATATCTGTATAAGCACTTGAAAACTTGACATTCTGAGCAAATGCCCCAATGTTCATAATCAATAAAACAAAAACCAACGACAATAATCCCACACTTTGCGGGTTCAGCAATTTTTTGATAATCCGATTCATTTATTTTTTCTCCTTCAGCTTTTATGAATATTCTCCAAATTCTACTTTTTTATTCGGGAAGATAAGCAGAAATTTCCAGAGTAAATTTGACATTACGTTTCGCCCCGCCCTTCACATAAACTCGAAAAACATAGTCTCCCGTTCCCGAATCATTAGCATAATCGAAAAACTCCCGCACATCGGCACCTTTTTCAAAAACCGAACCATCGGGCTTGAGAATCGTCAATTTTACTTTTTTATTAACAGACTTGAGTTTTGCCTCAAAAGCTTCATAGTCATAAATATTGACGACAAAATCCACATAATTCGTGCCTTTTACATTTCCGGAAACTGTTTTTTCAAGCATGCCACTGGCTGGTCTTTTTACCCGAACCTGACTTTGAGCCGAAATCGAAACTACACCAATCGAAAACAGAATTGCCACGAACAATGCTATCACTTTCATAAAATTCTCCTTTACGCGTTCTTTTGCGTCGCCTTTATGGCAATTAGAGTCCGTAAATTTATACGAACTCTTAGTCTAAAGAGAAATATCCGGCTCAATTTCGTAAAGTCACTTATTTTCGGCGTATTTTTCCCTTTTTGTGCTGCTTTGTGATCAGTTTTTGAACTCTTTTATGGACGATTCTTTTTATCCAGTTCCTTTTGGTCTTTAACTGCTCCAGCCGCTTTAAGCAAGTCCTTGATATAATCGTCGTTAGAACTCTTCCACTTATGCCCCACGGCCCATTCACCGTTGCACCTTAATACCTCAGTGATTTGCCGATTTTGCTAATTGCGATGGCAAAATCGGCAATGGACTTGAATTGCTGACTATTCAGGAATCCACTTCGAGGTTCCTTCGTCTTTACCACATTGCGTATCGCGGACATTTTTCGAGGCAAAGGTTTTTCCGCAGCCCAGATACACGGTTTGCTCTCTGGTCATCCTGCTTACGTCAACACCGTCACTGACCCACACCGAAGTTTCGGAGCCAATGCGACATTGTGTGTCGCGTGCCAATTTTGTTTTGTAAGTGTAACCACAACCGGGATAGACAGTGATTCCGGACGAATTCGAGTTAGTTGGAGTAGAATTCTCATCAGGAATCCACTTCGAGGTTCCGACGCTACCGGGGCATTGCGTATCGCGAACATTTTTCGAAGCAAAGGTTTTTCCGCAGCCCACATACACGGTTTGCTCTCTGGTCATCGTGCGTTCGTCAACACCGTCACTGACCCACACCGAAGTTCCAGAGTTACCGGGGCATTGCGTGTCGCGTGCCCATTTTGTTTTGTAGGTGTAGCCACAACCGGTATAGACAGTGCCTCCGCTGGAAAAAGGCCTAGGTTGCGGCCCCGGCCCAGGCTGTGGTTCAGGCTGTGGTCCAGGCTGTGGTCCAGGCTGTGGTCCAGGGCGTGGTCCAGGGCGTGGTTGGAAGCTGCGTTCCTGCACATTTGGAAGCGGTGTGTCCGGGGAGCACTTTGGGTTTGTAAATGCGTTTACAACATCGACTACGCCGGTGGGGTCAACTACGCCAGCGACCGACATCACATTCTTAGCCGTCTTTATTCCATCAGCCTCTAACATCAATTCAAAATGTCTAATTCCCCACTGTCGTTTTATCTCAAATGCGGCCTGCGGGGTGAAGCGCCGGTCAATCTCCGCGGCGATCTCGGGGCTCGTCCAAACTTCGAAATTATCTGCAAATTCGGTCGCAAAGAGATCAACTTGATCCTTAAAAGCACCGGCAACGGTTTTAATATCATTGATATTCTTAACCAAATCTTTTGCCGCATCAAATGTTTTCTTCATTTTAGAAGCGCTCGTTGCGGCTTTTGCAGCTTTAGTTGCCGGGGCGGCTTGCCCTAAACTGACGATGTTGACCGCTAGGGAAACTACTGACGACACCATGTCAAAAGTTGATTCAATACACTGGCTTTGATCTTTCGCACAACCAGCGGCACATGAAAACGGCAGGAAGCTCGGACACTTCTGGTAACAAGCAATCCCAGCTCCGGAATAGCCGGCTTTACAGGACGGATAACATAAGCCGGCATCTAATTCGTTGCCTGGTCCGCAGTCACCCCCGGTGCCCGGCAAACACCTTGCACCTGTACTATCTTTTCTTTCGTCCGGCCGACAGGTCATCGAATCGAGTCCCAGCGTCGAAACCGACTTAAAGCAAGTCTCTCCGGTATTTGTGTAACCCTCCGGACAATTCTTATAGCATCGGTCTAAGGGCCCCTTAAAATACCCCGCTGGACATGCCGCGTTGCTTAAGCTCATAGAATCGGCTCCTCGTCCGCAAAAACACCCGTTATCAGTATAACCCGGTCTGCACTCGTATTTTTTGAATATAGTTGTGCAGCCCTTGGCGTAAGTGTCGGCACCTCGAAAGCAACTAACCCCGGTATTCGTATATCCTGCGGGACAGTCCGCAACTTTTGAGGGCGCGGAAATAGTATCGGCTCCTCGTCCGCATGTTAGCCCGTTGTTTGTATATGAAGGCGGGCAATCTGCAACTCGTCCGGGCATCGCCGTAATAGGACGCGTATAACTGTCTTTGTAACAGAATGGCAATCGCAAGGCACTTGTCCGAACCGCGATCCAAGACATGACCTTATTCATGTCGGCATCTGAGAGTGGGGACGAATTGGTTTGCGCGATTGCTGCCATAGGGGCGCATATTAAAACCGTTAGCAGCCAAACTTTCGACAAATTTAATATTTTATTTTTCAAGCTGGTAATGTTCATTATTTTTTTTCTCCTGCGAGTCTTTAAGAGACTCATCATCAGTCCTCCCGAGGTCAACCGCGTTGACATCCGTCTTATTTAAAATTCTATTTAATTCTATTTAAAAGCCGACATTTCCCACGACAATTTGAGAATTTGGTATTTATCAAAATTGATCATAAAAAGATGCTCAATTCTCACTTTGTTTGCTATTTT
>JANOEF010000691.1:0-8051 GCA_031413075.1 Acidobacteriota bacterium
CCTTTTTTGTCGCCGATTGCGCCGGTAAACGAACCTTTGGTGTGTCCGAAAAGCTCTGATTCGAGTAGAGATTCCGGCAATGCTCCGCAATTGATGGCGACCAAGGGCTTGTCAGACCGTGGACTATGGCGGTGAATAGCCCGGGCCACTAATTCTTTTCCGGTTCCGGTTTCGCCCTGGACTAAAATATTGGCATTAGTCGAGGCTACTTTTTTGATCAAGCGAAAGACGGCCTGCATGGAGGCTGATTTACCAATAATTTCTGAAAAACTGTAATGCTGATCGAGCTCCCGACGCAGAGCACGATTTTCCCGAAAAAGCTCTTTAGTGCGTAAAGCATTCCGGACTCTTTGCAATAAATCCTGATTAACAAATGGTTTGGTGACATAATCATAAACGCCTTTGCGCAGCGCAGCAATGGCTGAGTCAACCGAAGAATAAGCTGTCATCATAATCACAAGTGCTTCTGTATCAATAGTTTTAATTTGATCGAGGAGTTCCAGACCATCCATTCCGGCCATCCTAATATCGGTTAAGGTGAGGTCTATTTCGGTCACCTTAAAAATCTCGAGGGCGTTTTCAGCCGAGTCGGCCGTGAAAACCTGATAACCCTCATTTTCCAGCAGATTGCGCAAAATCGTTCGCATCAATTCCTCATCCTCGACCACCAGCACTTTTGAATTACTCATTATTTTCCTCTTCTAAAATTTTAATTTTCAACCAATTTCGTGTTAGCATCAAACGTAACTTGTATTATATTCAAATGCGTCTTCATAAATTACCAAAAGTTTTTGTTTTGCTGATCTTATTTTTGGCAAACGTGGGAATTAACCATTCCCAACAGACTAATCCGGTTGAGCGGCAGGTGTCGAATCCGATTACCGACACCCCGAATGTCAACCCGGTTGCCCCGGAAACAACTGTTAAAAGCCCGCCGAAGAAAAAGTTACCGACCGAAGAAGGCGGAGACGGCGATCTAGTCGTCTATTCGGATAATCAGACCGCTGTTGGGAAAGAAGGGAATCGGATCGTTACTCATCTCGGCGCGGTTGATGCGCGGTATGGCATTTATCGAATTCAGGCCGACAAAATCATAGTTTACGAGGCGACCAATAAACTGGCGGCGGATGGAAGTGTTGTTTTTGACCAGGGGAACGATCAACGTATCACCGGGAGTAAAGCCGAATGGAACTACAAAACCAAACTCGGCTATTTTGTTGATTCGACAGGTTTTACCAACCAAACTGATGATGGCACGGTGATTTATTATACGGCCGACCGGGTCGAACGGATATCCCTGACTGAGATTTTAGTTATTAACGGAAAGTTCACTGCTTGTGAAGATACCGTCCCTAAATGGAGTTTTACCGCTAAAGAAGCACGCATTAAAACCAATGACAAAATTAGGTTAAAAAGTCCGAGGTTTCGGATTAAAGATATTCCGATTGTGGCTTTGCCCTATGTTTCACTTCCAATTAAAAAACAAGACCGGAGTTCAGGCTTTTTGACACCTACCATGGGCTTTTCAGCGGACAAAGGTTTTAGGCTTTCGACAGCCTATTACAAAACACTGGGAAACTCGGCGGATATTACTTTGCGGGCTGACCTTTATACCAGTCGCGGGGTGGGTTATGGTTTTGACGCCCGGACCCGGGCCAATTCCCGCTCATATTTTAATTTCGGGTTTTATGCGGTCAAGGATCGGATCTTAGGGGCAAAAGCCGATGATGCTCATCCAAATCAAGGCGGATCAATAGTTTATGCCGAGGGAGTGCATTATTTTCCGAACGGCTTTACGGCCTCGGCCGATGTCCGTCTGACCTCAAATTTAGCTTTTCGACAAGTTTTTTCTGATGGAATTCAACAGATCATTTCGCCGATCGAGGTTTCGCAGGCGTTTGTTAATAAAAGCTGGAATAATTACACACTCAATATTTTATCGCGTTCTCAGGTCATTTCGATTCCAAATGTACGGGTCAAAACACAAAATCTGCCGAGTATTAATTTTGAAAAAAGACCGAGTAAACTGAGCTTTTTCAAAGCCGCTTATTTTTCCTTTAAAACCAGCCTGGAAGGGGTTAGCCGACGTGAAGACGTGGATGACCTCAGTCTCTATCGCCAACAAACCGGAGGTGATCCGATTGTGACCCCGGTGCTTGGACAACGCTTCGATCTGCATCCGCAGCTGACATTCCCTTTTTCGACAAAATATCTTGATTTTACTGCGACATTCGGCGCGCGGATGACATATTATTCAAATTCTCTGAATAAATTACGGCAGGTGTCGGGGAGCGACATTGTTCGTGGTTACGGCGAATTAGAACTGGATATGCGCCCTGTGGCGTTGGCTAAAAATTTTTATCGGGAGAATGGCGCTTTGCGCTTCCGGCACACTATCGAGCCCTATTTGACCTATCGTTATGTGAGCGGAGTGAGCAATTTTAATGAAATTATCCGCTTTGATTTTATTGATACCGTGACCGACACCAATGAAATCGAGTATGGTCTGACTAATCGTTTTTACACCCGCCGCTACCCCGAGGCAGTCACCGCAGAGGCGCAAAAACAATTGCAGGAAAAAGCTGAGGCCGGACAAAAACCGCTGTCTATCCAGCCGTATGAGATTTTTTCGCTGACAGTTCGGGGCAAATATTACTTCGATCCGAATTTTGGCGGAGCCTTACAACCAGGTTTTCGTAATCAGGTTACTTCTATCACCGGACTCACCGGATTTACTTTTGGCGGGATTCCGCGACGTTGGTCACCGCTCAATATTGATGCCACATATCGTCCGTCAAAAACGATTTTTGTTAATTCCAGAATGGATGTTGGTGTGCAGGGGGACGGTTTGCGCGATATTTCCGCCACCGTTGGCTACGACACCAAACTTGTGAAAATCTTCCAGACTTTTTATTACACCCGCGCCGTTTCGCTCGTCCCGTCAATTCAGCAATTTTCCAACGCTTTTGGCAAAGAAGCCGGAACTTTGCGCGGTTCACAATGGAGCCCGTCCGTTTTCATCGGCAACCGCGACAAGGGCTGGTATGGCGGGACGTCACTCTTTTTTGATTTCCAAAATCGCCGCTCAGTTGGCGGCACACCACTGGTAAGTTCACTCTACACAATCGGTTACGCTTATGATTGCTGCTCACTCGCGGTGCAATATTATACCTTCAACGTCGGTGTCAGAGACGAGAACCGATTCGTCTTTAGCTTTCGCCTCAACGGAATCGGCTCGTTTGGGACTGAACAGTTTGGGCAGGGGTTGAGGTGACAAATGTTTATTGCCACCTCTTAGCCAAGGTTTTACCACGAAATTTCGTTTACCGACTCAATCGGTTGGCGTTCACCGAGACCTTCGGGCTGATTTCTCAATGATTCGGCGAAACCATCAGAGGCTTTCAAATTGTCGGGAAACTTAAATCCACAACGATCTTCGATTTCGTTCAGTTGCGCTTCATAGACCTTAAACTCATCCAAATCAAAGGCTTCCAATTGATTTAAATTTTGCGTCAAAATAAATCCCTTGGCTTTCAATTTACTGTTTTCCACAAAGGCGATAACCTTAAAAAACTCGCGTGGAATCTTGACTCCACGATAAACGCGGTCATCCGTATTGAAAATCGGTCCGCCGAAGACGCTGACTCGTAAATCTTGAACCTTAGTGTCTTCAAATACAGCATCTTCCAACTTACCCCAAATTCCGCCTTTGCTGCCTTGATTAAAATTATCCATTTGCGGAGTCATATTGGTAAAAAAGAATGAATCAACATTGGCTTTTTGGGCTTCTGCGAGATTACCCCACAAAAGGTCGGCGCGGCGGGCTATATGACCTCTATCGAGGCGATTGTTTTTATAGAGCGCATCACCGACTTGAAAACTAGCGGGAACATTCGGGTCGAGAATAAAAGGAATCCCATCACGACTCAATTTCTTAATGCTTCCGCCGTCAATGTTCCAAGCAACCCAATAAGCAAAACGGCGTATTTTACTCAGCGCGAGCGAAAAATGGGTGTAACTAGTGGTTGACGAGCCATTCTTTTTATAAGCATTGTTTTCGTTGGTAGTTGAAAGTTTCGGAATATTGACCGTGTTTCCAGGCAAAAAATTCGGATTGTAGCCGATCCCGTAAGATGCTTCGCCGGATGGCTGAGGAGCAGAGGGGGCAATAGTGATGCCAAGTTTTTCAAAAATGGAACGCGGATAACAAGCAATGGCATGGTCATTTGGGTCGCCTGGTCCTTCGCCTGCAAAATGCAACCCTGCCATAATTTTTGTCGATTTACCATTTGCAGATTTGAAAAGCCAGACCGAGCCTGAATCGCCCGGCTGACTGATTTGATTATTCGCCGCTGGATTATTTTCATCGGGTCCAATTTCAAATCCGCCAATGGCTTGCACACCAGTCGGATTGCCGTAATTTATCTTGACCATGACATTAATGCGGGTAACAATGCCGTGGGTGATGTCGGTGGTTCTGCCGCTTTTGATAACCTTGTCATCTAATTCGGGTTCACCTAACAGTTCGACTTCCACGCCTAATCCGAATATTTTCTTGCTGAAATTACGCCCAACGATGCTAGCTACCGCACAATCGCCAGCCGCGCCAAGATGAGAACGGACTAATTTTCCAAGCTGGTTCAAGTGAACACGGTTATCATCACGCGGACCCGGCTGCACGACATCATCACCGATTTTCCCTTTGTTTCCGTGCAAAACGTGCCAATTGCTCAGAATATAAGGTGTTCCGTTCGCACTATCATAGACAATGCAACCGATAGTTCCGGCAGTAACATTGATATTTGCCACACTCACACCGGGTTCAATTGGTTCAATTCTGACTTTTCGCGGATTAACAGCATTTTCCGCCACCACTGCATAATCCGTTTGGAATTTTCTCTGAACAACGTCGGTTGGAACGGCAACCCCATCAATCTCGATGGTTGCCGGAATCATTTCGGTTTCGAGAGATTCCAACACATCAGGGGCTACTTTTTCTTCAACCGTAAATTGAATGGCGACTTCTTTGGTTGGTTTTCCATCCACGGTTTTGTAACCGATACCAATCGAAGAAATGTTGTTATCCGACAAAAAATCAACTCCCGTCGTCCGCACATATTGTTTTAGTTTTTCCATAAAATCGGATGAATCGGGTTTGTTTTTACTTGAACTCTTGTTTGTTTTTTTTGTTTTACTCATAATTTTAGCTCCTTTAGATTAAATGGTTTTACCCACCAAAAATTTAAATAATTCGGCGATTGGTCCGGCTAAAAAAGGACTGATGACCGCAATCAATCGCGTCAAAAAATCACTGTTAAGAAAAATCGTATAAAAAAATGCTTGGACAGCAATTGAACTCGTAAAAAAGCCAGCCATCAATTTGTAGTTGGCGTATATGAAAAAAATCGGCAAAGCATTACACATTTTTTTCAAAATTCATCGAAAAAACTTTCTCGTAGAAATAAAACGCGCGATTTTGACTTAATCCTCTTCCGCATTTTCTACTTTTTCCTTCTTTTTCTTTTTCTCCTGTTTGACCACTTCTGTTAAATAACCCTTTGCTCTGGAAATCAGTCCGGCTATTGAAGGGAGCGGCTTTTCTAGCGAAGGACTATTTTCACCCAGATTGCCTTTGCAGATTGATTCCATCATATTAAAACCGAGTTTGCGATAGCTCTCGAATTGCGTTTCGCTGTAAAATTGGTCGAGCGTGCCTTCGTGCGGAAAATCGGGACTAACACTTTGATATTGGATAATGTCAATCGGTTGCGTTCCGTCCAGAGTCGGTTTGATATAGATTAAAGTTCCGTCATCTTCAATACCGCAGTCGTCAACGTCAGAATATTTAATTGTGGCAATTGCACAATTCCGTCCTTTGGTTGGTTTTTGGTCAAATTCAATCGGGATGCCCATATCTACCCGAATCTTATGAATTGCTGAACCTAAATCGAAAAAGCCGAATTCTTTGTCCGAGCCGCCGTCGCAAACGATGATGGTTTTACAACGGCGCAAAACCATTTCGTAGAGTCCCAAGTTTTCAAACTGTCCGCCGTCTGCCAGATAAACATATTTATGATTATCATCAGTTAGCCCTAGGGCTTCGGCAATAAATGTTTTGGACGACCATTTTGGCGCAGACCTTTTCCAAGTTTTATCGCCCCGTCTGCCCGGATTGCCGAGCCACCAGCCGAGACGCACATTAAGCAAAACCATCAAAAAAGAAACGGCGGTAGATTGGGTAAAATAGCCCATATTGGGACTCGCCGCCGCCCCTGAAATTGCCATCGCAGTTCCCAGCGTGATGGCTTTATTGTTTTGTTGGTTATAACCGTAACATTCTGAACGACGGTAATTTCCGCTTCCTTTGCCCATATTTGAACTGCCGCTATGAAGCGGGGTGACAGTAAATGATTGAGCCTTACGGTTTTGCCAAGCTAGATTATCCGATTTAACTAAATTGAGCGTCATATTGAGAACGTGAAACGGTTTTTGCACTAAATCTTTCATCTCCAGATTGTCATTGTCCGTATTAAATCCGGTGAAACTATTTGCAGTTTCCAATCTTTTCTTATTTGAAGCCCCCAAATATGCCCGAATCAGCCGTTCCCGATAGGTTGAATGAAAGGAGAATTTGTTGATATTGATAAATAATCCCATCAAACATCCGATAGATGTCAAAATAACAAACCAAATGTAATGGCTCACTTTTGTTTCCACGGATAACGATTGTGTTCCGTAAGCCAGCGAAATCAAGAGGAAAATAACAAAAATCGGAGCGAGAATAGAAGAAGCAATCGGAAGCAGATAGCTCGTCCAATCTTTGGCGGGTTCGTCTTCGTTGGCAGGTGTATTACTGCTAAAACCTCCGAATACGCTAAAGATACCCGAAACCACCGCAAAGATTGCTCCGGCACTTTTGAGATACGAATCCCAATCTTTGTTTTCCAATTGATTTGCCGTAAATAGTTTTGGTCCAAAGACTGCGGCACTCGAAATAATGCTCCAGCCAATCGCAAATTTTAATAGCTCCGCGCTGAAGCGGGCTAACCATTCGCGGTCGTCATCGTGGGTTATTTTGACGGCTAAACCGGTAAAAAAAGCCGCCGAAAGCAAAAAGACAGTAATAAATATCGGCACTCCGAAACAAACCAACAGCTCAACTTTGTAATGTGTCGGAGTCAGATTTTCGACCACCAAATAAAGCAAGACTCCGCTCAAGATACCCGTCACGATGCACAGAATCGGCTCGGAGAGATAGGTTTTGAACCACAATTTATACCAACTCCATTGCGCCCACGGGAACTTCTGATTTTCTTCAAAACATTCATTTTCAGGTGGAGATGTTTGCTTTCGTCGATGATTGATGTATTTGTAAAACATAATCAGCCACGACAAAAAATATCCGCCGAGAAAGAGAGCGATGCTAAAAGACATCAACTCAACCATTTGGGGACGAGCCGCCAGAGAATCACGAATCGGATTTTGCCAGTTTAAGAAATTGAGGTTTTGAAAAATATTCGTATCCAAAAAAGCGAACAAAACCTTAACCCAATCACTCAGCACGAAGGGAATAATTTTCCCTTGATAAGACCAATAAATTGTCACTCCGAATGCCAAAATCAAAATCGGAACAATACAATATCGCAACACTTTTTGGGTAGATTTTACTTTGCCGATTTCATCGGTTCGGTAATCTTGGTGAAAGTATGAATATTCTTTCAAACTCGGACGAAGCATATTGATTCCGGCAATTCCAAGCAAACCGATAAATGGGGAGATTTGGAGGATAATATTTAAATAATCAAGATTGAAAGGGAATGTTTGTTTGTCGAGCAAATCTAAACCGGAGACAAACAGTTTCGGCAACAGCAGAACCGCCGCCAACATCGGAATAATAACTGTCCAATTGAGCAATAAGTTACGCAAATAAACCGCAATCAGCGTCCAAGTATCGGTGGTAAAAAGCCCCGTCTGCGGACTCAGATAATTGCTAAACGTGCGGAGATGTGTGATTTCGTGAGCTTCAACCTCGCCTGTTTTAAGGTCTTTTG
>JANOEF010000692.1:0-7549 GCA_031413075.1 Acidobacteriota bacterium
GATTCGTTGACCGAAATCCAGTTGATGGTCGGGTCAATTCTGCCGGTCGGGAACGACGCGAAAACCGGGTTGCCCGTGACCGCATCAATCGTTGGCGGACGCAAATTGCGATTCAAACGGCGTTGCAGATTCCAGGTTGAGTTTCGCAAAAAACCAACTGACAAAACAAAATCCTCGCCGATTTTTTGCTCCCAGGTCGCCGAGGCTTGGAAAGAACGTGGATTTTTGAAGTCCGAGTCAAAGCCGAAAATACGATTTCGAGCCGGGTCAGCCAAAGTTATTTGGGCCGGGGTGAGCAGGTTTGGAAAAGCAACTCTGAAGTTCGAACCCGTTGTGCCGTCAGGGTTTCGGCGCAAAACGCAGTTTGTTGCGGTGAGGCTGGTGCGGCAACCTCCGCTACTTGTTTCATCAAGGCGGACAAATCTGCTGACGATTCCGTTTTCGACAAACGGACGAATAAACAAGGTCGAGGGAGTCCGGGCGGCATAAATTCCAGTCGAAACTCGAACTACCGAATTGCCGTTGCCGAAAATATCCCACGCCCCGCCGAGACGTGGTTGCCATTGCTTCCAATCATCAGGGATTTGTTGAGTGACGGCGTAAAGCGGGTTCGGACTCGGCGGAGTCGGATTGTCCAGCCCTTCCCAACGAAGACCGAAATTCAAGGTCAAATTTTGGGTGACTTTGAATTTGTCCTGAACATAAAACGAATATTCTTTTTGCAACCCATTGGCAGTCGCAAGGTCTGGCGAAACTAAGATTGTTTGCTCTAAACGACGCGGAATATTGTTGATAAAATTGGTTAAAGCCGAGGTGCTTCCGCTTGATTGAAACCGATATGCCGCCGCGCCAAACGGAATTCGCTGAGCTTTAAAGTCATTGAAGTTAATATCAAAGCCGAATTTCAGACGATGTTCACCGACGCTCCACGAAAGGTTATCGGAAATCTGTTTTCGTAAGGTTTCAAAAATTCTCGGACGGGCATTGTTTCCGCCGATTCGCGCATTGCTCGACCCCGGCAAACCAATTCCGTCAATCCGAAATTCAGGACCATTAACATTTGCCTCTTCTAAACGGTCATCGGTGGCAATTTGGAAACGCAATTCGTTGACCAGTTCGGGAGTCAAAACCGAAACTACCGAGCTTTTGAATCCCTGACTTCGGCCGGTCCGTTGAATCTCGTTCTGACGGTCGGTCAAGGTAATGCCTTCGTCCAAGGCGACAAAATTATCGCCGGTAAAACGCGAATTTGTATATTGAAAGTTAAGTGTGTTGTTTTGATTTATATTAAAATCAAATCGTCCAAACATCGAGGTTGGGTTGTTGGTGCTGACCACTTCGCCTTCCAAAGAGGTCAATGAAGTTGGCAAAGTGACACCCGTTGGCGCAACAAAATCCACGAAAAACGGAATCTTCAAAAGGTTTTGTTCAATGCCGAAAAAGAAAAATGCCTTATCTTTTTTGATCGGGCCGCCGATTGAACCGCCAAACTGATTCTGCTGATTATCGCCGTCATTATCGAAAGCATCGGGGGAAGTCAATTTATCATTTCGATTGAAATAAAATATTTCTCCCCGAAATTCGTTTGTTCCTGATTTTGTCACCGCATTGACGAAACCGGCATTGGTGCGGCCGACTTCCGCCGTGGCTCCGCTTCGCACAACTTGAAATTCACGAATCGCTGTTTGCGGAAAAGAGAAAACGGCTTCGCTGCCGCCGCGTTGCCCGCCTTGCAAAGAATCATTAAAATCGGCGCCGTCAATCGCCACGTTTCCATTAATCGAGCGTTGTCCGGAAATGACCAGACCGCTTCGGTCGCCCTCCTGGACAACCGCCGGAGTCAGTTGGACAAATTCGGTATAATTTCGTCCGCGAGTCGGCAGATCATTGATACTTCGCTGCTCTATCGAACCGCCGGTGGAGGCTTCTTCGGTGTTGATGAGCTCGCCCGAATCGGTGACATTTACCGTGCCTGTGACATTTTGCGGGGTCAGAGCGATATTTATATTGGTTGTTTCGCCGACATTGAGCCGCACATTCTCACGTTTAGTTTCGGCAAAATTGGTTGATTTGACGGTAATTGTGTAAGTACCGACCGGCAGAACCGTCACGAAAAATCTGCCGTCCGCGTTGCTCACAACATTTCGTTCCAAACCCGTTTCGGTATTTTTGACGGAAACACTGGCACCCGTCACGGCCGCCCCGTTGGCATCTGTCACCGCCCCTTCGAGCGATGCGCTTCCGGCTTCGGATTGGGCCAAAAGATTGATTGATAAAAGAATAGTCAATAAACTACTGCAAAAAAGATTTTTTAACATAAAAGTTACTGTTTGAAATGAGTAATAAAAATTGTTCTGGAATCAATCAACAATTTTAGGCGAGAGTTGTTACGCAAAACTTAATTCGAAGTTAAATAATTGTTACGGTTTTTCTTTCTGAACAAACTCGTGATAAGATTTGCTTTACACTACTATAAGGAAAACTTGTTGAACTAATGGATAAATTTTTAATTCGCGGGGGACAACCTCTGCGCGGAAAGGTCGCTATCAGCGGCGCGAAAAATTCAGCATTGCCGTGTTTGGCGGCAACCCTTTTATCACCCGAAACCGTTATTTTGCATAACGTTCCGTATGTTAAAGATTTAATTACGCAACGACGGCTTCTGGAAGATTTGGGGGCTACGGTGTTAACTCCCGAGCTTCGGACGCATAAGGTCACGGCTTCGCACATCGAAATTTTTGAAGCCCCATATGAACTGGTCAAAACCATGCGAGCCAGCGTTTTGGCACTGGGTCCGCTCCTGACCCGGTTCGGCCAAGCCAAAGTCTCGTTGCCCGGCGGATGCGCGATTGGCACGCGTCCGATTGATTTACATCTCAAAGCGTTTGAAAAACTCGGTGCCGTCGTTTCGCTCGAGGCGGGAAATGTCGTGGCCCGCGCTCCCGGGGGGCGACTCACGGGGGCTGACATTTATTTTGAAAAGGTCACCGTCACCGGAACCGAAAACGTCATGATGGCGGCCGTTTTAGCCAGCGGTAAAACCAAAATCGTCAATGCGGCCCGCGAGCCGGAAATCGAGGATTTGGCCGAACTTTTGAACAAGATGGGAGCCCGGGTAAAAGGCGCCGGAACGGAAACTATTGAGATCGAAGGCGTCGAAGGCTTAAACGGGGCCGAACATACAATCATCCCGGACCGTATCGAAACCGGCACTTTTATTATTGCCGCCGCGATTACTAAAGGCGAAATTGAAATTACGGGCTGCCGTCCCGACCATTTGACGGCAGTGATTGCAAAATTACGTTCGGCCGGGGTCGAGATCGAAGAATTGAATCAAAGCACATTGTTAGTTAAATGTTGTGCCAAAGGATTGCAGGCCAAAGATGTGACGACCGAGCCGCATCCGCTCTTTCCGACCGATATGCAGGCCCAGTATATGGCTCTCATGACCCAGGCCGAAGGGGTTTCGATCATCAACGAAACTATTTTCGAAAATCGTTTTATGCATGCTTCGGAATTGATTCGGATGGGCGCAAATATTCAGATTTCGGGCAATAAAGCGATCGTTCGAGGTAAAACCGATTTGGCCGGCGCACCCGTCCAGGCTTCGGATCTGCGTGCTTCGGCATCGCTCGTTTTAGCAGGGCTTTGCGCGTCGGGTGAAACCCGGATTGACCGCGTTTATCACATTGACCGCGGTTATGAAAACATCGTCAAAAAACTGCGCTCGGTTGGCGCACAGATCGAAAGGGTAACCGATAACGTCACAAAAACAGAAGAGAATTAAATATTTTGCGGTAAAGTGCGGACGGGATTCCAAATTCCTTTCCGCACTTCGTCAATTTGGCAAATAAAATCACCGTTCGGCATCATTTCGTGATACACACCTCCCATCACTTGCGTTAACAAATAACTTCTAATTTCATTTAAAATGGCCTCGTTGCCCGAATAATAAACTGTTTTGTAGTTTCCCGTTTGAAAAGAAAATCCGCAATTTATACAGAAAGAAAAGTCGCCGGGTTTTCTAGTCGAACATCTTTCACATACTGTTGGTGAATCATTGTTTTTCTCTCTCAATAGTGAACCGGCTGCCAAGGTATGATCAACCTGAACGCTCGAATGGAGAGAAGGCACGCTTCCCGTATGACAATCGAGCGCGGGCAAAAATAGTATTTCGGGATTCATCGGTTCATACCACCACAGCATCGGCAAAGCCTCTTGTGCCTCATTATTGTTAAAACAGCAAAGGGCAATCGTCCAATCGGGATACCATTTGGCATAAGCCTCAAATAATTCCGGATTAAGTTTCGGACGTTTATCTTTGGGAACTTGGTCGAGTGCGTCGGGAATTGCCCGTGCATCCTGGGCTAAAACAACCGTGTAAATCCCGGCCGCTTCGAAAATCTCAACTGCCGCTGGTTGAGAAAGAGATCTGCCGATGCTTAGTGATTGCAGAATCGGCGGTGGCGGCTGAACCGCATCAGCAATATCTTTTAAAATATGCGGGCATTTTTCCGTATCTAAAACATTGGCTTTTGACATTGTGCGCGGAACGGCGGGAAACGGGAGAATCATTGCATTTCCGGTTGTTTGCCGAGTAGGAGTAAAGACATTTTTTAATTTCTTCCAAATTCCCTTTGGCATCAGGTTAAATCCGGCAACATTATTTTGCGCCCGGTTCTGGTAGCCGAGAACGTGAACCGTTTTGCCTTGCAAATTAACCACTTCAGCCGCATAAAGAATCGTCTCCGAAAATCGAACCTCAACATCGGGGGAAACTGAACAGCACATATCTCAACTCCTTTTTTAGCCGATAATACTCCAATAGAAAAGTTTTTTCAACCAAATTATTTTATTGATGAAGTCCCATAAACTGATTCTAACCCCGCCCGGATCACGGTTACACGATTATCGGATAAATTACAGAACTCCTGTTTGTTTAGCTTGCTTAACGAATATTTTGAGCCTCAGACTTTTCACGCCTCGACATTTATGATTTAATATTTTCTTCCGAATATGAGTGAGAATTGTTTATTTTGCAAAATTATCGCGGGTCAAATTCCGTCGAAAAAGATTTATGAAGACGAGCTGTGCGTAGCGTTTAACGATATAAGTCCGCAAGCTCCGACCCATATTTTGGTCATTCCGCGGGTGCATTTCGATTCATTGGATAAAGCCGAAAAAAGCCAAAAAGAGACGTTGGGTCATTTACTTTTGACCTGTGCCGAACTTGCCCGTCAGCAGGGTTTTGCCGAAAATGGCTATCGAGTCGTGATCAATACCAATGATGACGGCGGACAGACGGTTTTTCATCTGCATCTGCATCTTTTGGGCGGACGCCAATTTATCTTTCCCCCGGGATAAAAAGTGGAAAAGTGAAAGGGTGAAAAAGTGAAAAAGTAAAACTTCGATTTCAGCAGTTCGGCTTAGATTTAAAAACTAAACACTTTATTCACAACCAACAAAACTTTTCCACTTTTAAACTTTTTCACTTTTTTGTCCCCAGTTTTATGAATTTAATTTTTAAGGGAAAGCAATGAAAAAAATATTTACAATTTTGTTTGTCACCGGATTAGTTTTTTCAAACATCGGTTGCGGATCAAATTCAGAAAATTTAAATAAATCCAACACTAACGTCAGTACTCCGACAGCGACTCCGGCCGCTCCGTCAAACCAAATTTCTAACGCGGCCAATTCAAATGCCAATACCGTTGCCAAACAAGATGAACCGGTGCCGACTTTTACGGATCCGGGCCTTGCCTTTGCCGAAGGCAATAAATATTTTGATAAGGACGAGAACGAAAAAGCCATCGAAGCCTTTCAGCAAGCCGTCAAACTTAATCCTGATTTAGCTGAAGGACATTTTCAACTCGGCGTGGCACTTGCGCTTTTGGAAAAAGAAGAGGAAAGCAAAGTTAAAGCTGCCGAGCCGGAGCCTTCCAAAAATCCGAAAAAAGGCAAAGAAACAGTAGCAAAGAAAAAAGAGTCCGAAAAAGCCTTTGAAAATGCGGTCAAAGCCTATCAGAAATATTTAGGAAAGAACCCGAAGGACGACAAGGCGCATTTCAATCTGGCCCGTTCCTATAACAAGCTGAATAAAGACAAAGAAGCCGAAAAGGCGATTCGTCAGGCGGTCAAATTGAAACCCGACGACAGCGAATATCAAACTGAACTGGGGGCGGTTTTGATAAAATTTGCTAAATATGATGAAGCCCTCGGAGTGCTCAAAAAAGCTCTCAAATTGGACGAAAGTAATTCGCAGGCGCAAGATCTGTTGGAAAAAGCCGAAGCCGGCAAAAAAAGGCAGGATTACGGAGTTCCGAAAGATAAGCCAAAGGCTGAGAAAAATGCCGGAGACTCGAAAGAAAAGCCAAAGGTTGAGAAAACCGACGGAGAAAAGTCGAAAACAAATACCGAACGGCCGTTATAACTCACTTTTAGACTTCAAACTAAAATCTTTCGCCGTTTGTCATTGCAAGCAATTTGATAATATGTGAAAATTTCAATTGAGCATAAAAGGGAGATATTTAATAAGTGAAGTCAGAACTTGAGAAGTTAGTTGAATTACAAAAGACGGATACCAATATCCGAAAGTTAAAAAAATCTATTGAGACCGCAGACGAAAGGCGTGCTAGTATTGAACAAGAGTTTGAACAGCACGCCTTTGAAATTCGGGAAATTCAAAACAGAAGTGAAACCGCCCAAACTGAACGTGCCGAACTGGAAAAGAAGATTGCCGAAACGAAAACCTATCACGAACGCGCCGACCGCAATCTGAAACATTCCCAAAATCAAAAAGAATATGAAACGGCAATGCGCGAAGCAGATGTTTTGCAAAAGCAAATTTCAGCCCTTGAAACCCAAGTTTTGGAAAAAATGACGGTTATCGAAGAGGTTGAAAAGGTTTTAGCCGAACGCGCCAAAGAAATTTCGAGTCTCGAAGGGAATCGGGCGAAGGCGGTAGCTGATTTTGAAAAGGAACTTACCAGAAATAAAAAAGAATTGGAAAGCGAATCCCACAAGCGCGAAAAGGTTTTCAAAACGCTGCCGACCAAGTTAGCCAATATTTATGACCGATTGACAACTCGAAGCCGTGACGGAATCGCAGTTGCCGAAGTTAAAAACGGTTCGTGTAGCGCGTGTTTTATGGCACTTCGTCCGCAGGTTTTAGTGGAAATTAAAATGTCCGATAAAATTATGACTTGCGAAAGTTGCACCCGAATTCTGTATGTGGTGCAGAGTGAAGGGGCAAGTCGGTAGTAAAATTAGAAAAGTTATTTATTTGCAAGTCAGGTTTCGAGCAGAGTTTGATAAAATGCCGAGAAACGCTGACCGAATTAAGAAATTATGCCACTATCTTCTCTTAATTCGGTCTGGAGTATGGTTGATACTAGGGCAAACGCATCTAAATTTTCCTTAAATGTCGCAGAGCGACAATTTGACTTGAGCCGTGTAATTTATTGCACGGTAAAAGATAATAAGTGTTTGTGTCGCGTCAGCGACAATTGAAAAAACGATGATAAGTTCATTTGTCGCTGACGCGACAAGC
>JANOEF010000693.1:0-2050 GCA_031413075.1 Acidobacteriota bacterium
CTTTGCAGATCATGATCGACGGCCCGCTCGGCGGGGCGGCGTTCAACAACGAATTCGGCCGGCCCAACCTGCTGGGCTATTCACGTTTGACGGTAGCTGAACTCTCGAGTGGGGCGTTATTACATACCATTGAGTCTAAACTGAAATATCATCTGGAAACAGCACATCAGGAAATTAAAGCGGAGTTGTCTGATCCATATGTTGCCAACCTTTTAGATGTGCGGGTGGGAACGGCTCTCCTTTCAATCGAAAGAACAGTTTATACTGATAAAGGTGTTCCGGTTGAATATGTCCATACACTTTATCGAAGTGACCTTTATGGCTATTCAGTAAAACTTGTTCGGGAAAAAAAGGGTAAGAAAACTAAACCTGTGACAGAAAAAGATTCGACTATGTTTTTTGATTAGAAAAGGAGATTTATTATGAGAATCGCTGTTTTAGTGATTGGCGTCCTGGGTGTTTTACTGGGATTGATCGTAACTGTTGTTTCTTTAATTTTGCCGTCCATCAGCTCTGGCGTCAGTCCGGGTGAAGCGATGTTAGGCGTCATTCCGGGTGTGATAGTTTTTTTCTTTTCGTTAATTATTGCCATTGTCGGGCTGATATTGGTAATAAAAGGGCGAAAGTAAAAAACTTCCTCAATTGTCAGGTATTCCCGGTTCGATGGTCGCCGTCGGTTGAGACGATGTTCATTCAAAAAAATGTTCGAGCCTGGTGGTTTTAAGCCTGGATTTTTTTTCCCGAGCCAGCTTTTCGATAAATTTTTGAGCAAACTTGATTTGGGATGAGCGAACTGTGATGTTTGGCAAAATCCCGAGAGGTATCTGTTTGGACAAAACAATGCCCGGAAATGTGGCAACTGAGAATCTATTAAATCGTTCGGTAATTCAAAAATTAATAAACCAGATCAAGACTTCGCTTCAAGTTTAAAATGATTTTCAAAAGTCAACTTAAAGGTTATTTCTTCGTCAAAAGTTTGCGAAATTTGGCGGACAGCAAATCAATATGAAATTAGATTCAATTATTAAAAACGGAACGGTAGTATTCCCATTTCATGGTGAGGTGAAGTGTGAATTAGGTGTCAAGGATGGCAAGATTGCGGCGATAGTTGATTCGATAGACGCGAATCAGGCCGAATTAGTTATTGATGCAAAAGGAAAACATATATTTCCGGCGGCGGTTGACTCGCATTTTCACGTTGGTATTTATCGTCCCCATGCGGTTGATGCTCAATCTGAATCAATGTCGGCACTGGTTGGAGGAGTTGGAACGATCATCAGTTATTGGCGCACCGGACATCATTATTTAAACAAAACTGGAGCGTATCAAGAGATTTTGCCCGAAGTAATGCAGCTTTCGGATGGTAATTTTTATACGGATTATTGCTATCACATCGCCGTTATGACGGCTTCACAACTCGATGAAGTTGAGTGGCTGGTTGAACATGCAGGCATTGGCTCATTCAAATTTTATATGTTTTACAAGGCTTTGACGCTTTCAGCAGATTCGACCAAAGGATCGGATTATACGATGGCTGAAAACTATGACCTTGGGCATTTGTTTGAATTAATGACCAGAGTCTCGGCCCTGGCTGACAAATATAAAGACAAATGCCGCATTTCACTGAGCTTGCATTGTGAAAATCCTGAACTGATCCGAGTGTTTATCGAACGGGCCAATAAACAGGGATTGACCGGACTCAAGGCCTATTCCGAAGGACGGCCGCCGCTGTCGGAAAAACTCTCGGTTCACGAAGCCGCAATACTGGCAGATGCCACCGGTTGTCCGATAAATCTGTTACACCTTTCATCCCGTGACGCTCTACAAGCCGGAATAGATGTCCGGCGGACTTATCCGAATCACGATATCAAACTCGAAACAACTTTACATCATTTGGCTCTCGATCACGAAGAACTTGACCGCAGCGGGGTTGGGCTCAAGGCAAAAGTCAACCCGCCCATTAGAACAAAAGAACACAGCGAATTTTTATGGGAAGGAATCAAACGCGGACACGTTGATACAGTCGTTTCCGATCACGCTTGTTGCGGCG
>JANOEF010000694.1:0-26531 GCA_031413075.1 Acidobacteriota bacterium
TAATTGTAAAGTTCACCATTCATCACTGCGACGATGGTTCGATCTTCGTTCCAAACGGGTTGGTCGCCGGTGGAGAGGTCAATAATCGAAAGCCGGCGCATCCCCAACGCCACGCCCATCCCCAACCACAACCCTTCCGAATCCGGTCCGCGATGGGTCATGGCGTCGCACATTGATTGCAGCACCATTTCGTCGCCAAAAACTGCCGGCTTATTAATGTCTAAATTTGCCCAACCTGTGATTCCACACATTTCGATTTTGGATTTTGGATTGCGGATTTTGGATTGGTCGCAACCTAATAAAATTTGGTTCTCTTTGATACTATCGTCTTAGCTTTCCAAAAATCAGATTTACTTTTCCTCTTTAATCCCGATCTTCTCTCTTACCGCATAAATCGCTTTATCCTGCGATTCGTGATAAGTTCGCACCATCATTTCCGCCAGGAGTCCCATCAGGAAAAATTGCAGCGAAATGGCAAACATCATAATCGTTAGAATCGGCAACGGGGTTTCCACAAAATCTGCCTGGAGGCGTGGAAAACCTAAACGTGCCGCTCCTTTCAAAAAAATAGCATACAAACCCGAAAGCATTGAAACAAAAAAAGCTATCATCCCGAAAGTGCCGAAAACATAAATCGGTTTCGTCTGGTATGAGGCCATAAATTTGATGGTCATCAAATCGAAAATGACTTTAATGGTGCGCGAAATTCCGTATTTGGATTTGCCCATCGTTCGGGCGTGATGGTCAACCGGAATCTCTGTTACTCTGGCGCCCGCCCAACTCGCGTAAATCGGAATAAAACGGTGCATTTCGCCGTAAAGTTTAACATCCTTCAAGACCTCGCGCCGGTAGGCCTTAAGCGAACAGCCGTAATCGTGAAGCGGCACGCCGCCGATCCAGGAAATAACTTTGTTGGCAATTTGAGAAGGGATTTTCCGCAAGATGAGCGCATCTTTTCGATTTTTGCGCCAACCCGAAACGACATCATAACCTTCGTCCAACTTTTCCAAAAGCCTGGCAATATCTTTTGGATCATTTTGCAAATCCGCATCCATCGGAATCAAAATCTCTCCGTGGGCCGCATCAATTCCGGCTGACATAGCGGCTGTTTGCCCGTAATTACGGCGCAGCGAAATGACCCGGACTCGCGAATCACTTGCCGCGATTTCGCGTAAAACTTGCAGAGAACTATCAGTTGAGCCGTCATCAACATAAATTACTTCCGCTGTTTTACCCAAAGAGTCCAAGGCTTCCCGGATTTTAGTGTGCATCGGACGTAAATTGTCTTCTTCATTCAAAACCGGAAGAAAGAGGGATAATTCGGGTGCAGTTTTTTCAGACAATTTTATTGTTTTAGTTGATGCCATCAGATTTCCCAATCCTCCTCTCGGTCAGGCTGAAAAGGTTGAGATTCGCGGTCGGGGAAATCGGGCAAACTTCCAGCTGTTTCTTCAAAAAAACCAATCGGATAAACGTTTTTATCAACATCAATCGGATAACCGTTTTTTATTTCTTCATCCAAAGGCAAAATAATTATCTCGACATCGCGGTTTCTCAATTCTTTCGGAACGGAAATTACTGATGGCACATTTTTGATTGTTTCACGATAAAAATTCATTTTTAGAAACCTCCTTTCCTCAATTATAATTCATTTGCTCCTAAATTTTCTTCCCTACAATTATAATTGAAAACCAAGTCGCGGTGGCGTGAGCGACTGCGTAAATTGTAACCGATGAATACGCATTGGCTCAGGCCACCGCTACTGACCTATCCGACTTTTTTGCCACAATCACAATCGAAACGCCAAAAGGAAAATTCGCCCGTTTGAGCCAATGTTTTTCCGAACTGAAAATCTTGCCGAAAAAACCATTTAAAGCAGAAACATTGACGTTATTTTCGGATTCGGGTTTGATGCCGGTCAGTTTCATCAAAACCCGGCCAACCAAAATCGGTAAGAAAAACGTGAGATTGGCATATGTTGCACGTTCGATGGTAAAACCTGCCTTTTCCAGTCTTTCGACAATTTCCCGGCGAGTATAACGGATTCGATGGTTTGAAATATCGTCCTGCACACCCCACAACCACATAAACGCCGGCACGAAAATCAAGGTTTTACCGTCTTTTTTCAAAACGCGGCGTATTTCCTTGAGCCCGGCAATATCGTCGTCCAGATGTTCAACTACGTCCAAAGCCGTCACCAAATCAAAACTTTCGTCCGCAAACGGCAATTCTTCGGCTAATCCTTTATGAACTTTCAAACCTTTTTGGCGGCAAAACTCCAGCGCCTCATCCGAGACATCAACCCCTTCCGATCCGCCGAATTGCGCGAGCATTTCGAGGTTGGCCCCGGTTCCGCAACCAACATCGAGAATGCGTAATTCGTCATTCGCAATTCGTAATTCGGTGGAAATTCTTTCTAAAAATGATTCCAGAATCGCCCGCCGACCGACAAACCACCAATGCTTATCCTCGACATCGTTCATAATGCCGTAGGTGTGCTGTTCCATTTCTTTGGCAAGTGTTTGGTCCATAATTTTAACAAGTGAAAAGGTGAAAAGGACTAAAAGTGAAAAAGTTTGATATTTATTCACTTTTGTTTAGCCTTTATTACTTTATAATTAACCCGAACATTTCGGTAACCGGTTCGCCCTGGTGGCCGTCCTCACTCATTTCATAGCTTTCGAGCAGACGGCGTTTAATTCCGGTTTCGCTGACAAAATAGTTTCCGTCTCTCTCCTCCAAAATCAGGATGTCCAATCCTTCTTGAATAAATTCGTCTGACCCGATTTGCAAGGCATATTCGCCGGCGGCGAGATGCGCTTCCCATTCTAGTTCGTATCGGGTCGGGTTGAAAATACTCAGTGGATTGATGTCGGTCGCGGAAAAACTCGAAATAGCCTGCGCAAAATCATAGGCGTGACGACCTTCGTGAACAAGCGTTCCTTGACACCCGCGCTGTCCGCCGGTGTCAATCGTTTCTTTGGCAATGGTGATATAGCATTCTTTAAATGCCTCCGTGACACTCAATCTTTCCGACAAAATTCGGGCATTGGTTTTTTCGGGATCAATCACACCGGCGATGCCCGAGGCGTTCATTTTTGAAACGGGATGGACGCAAATCACCACCTCCGAATCGAGAATCGTCCGAATTACTGACTGATGAAACTTATTGCCTTTCTCCAAAATGGTTTCCAGCGCCTCATCAATTGATTTCCGATATTTTTTGGCAATGCCTTTATCAAATTTCATAAATAGTGAATAGTAAATAGTGAAATAGAGATTTTACTACCGATCAATTGTTTTTGTTAAGAAGATGGTTGCGAAGTCCGCTAATCATGCTTCCTATCTCATCTAGTTTAGCCGATAGATCCACGTACTCTTCCTCATTTATAAAATCCAGACGAAATGAAATTAAAACTTGTGTCGCTACTTCACTCGCGGAACCTTGTGAATTCGAAAGAAAATATAAAAACTCTTTTACGAATTACGAATTACGAATTACGAATTACGAATTACGAATTACGAATTACGAATTACGAACTAATGTTCACTATTCACTATTCCCTATTCACTTTACCTTCCCAAATCCACACCAAGAATTTTGATTATGCCATATAATCTCAACAGCATTGGCCTCAATTTCCGTCCACCAGGTTTCAAAATCTTCTTTGGCGATATAAAAAGCAGTCGGTGCGACCAGATGATCAAAGACGATGTTGTGTTGTTCGCGCCAGCCGAAAGTGCCGAGATGGTTCAGGTATTCGTTGTAAAAAAGATATTTAGCAATCGGTTTCGCTACCGAATTCAAAGGACGATAGACCAATTTAGTTGAAAGATAAACTCCAAGGGTCGGCACTTTTGATAACTGCAACAGTGCCGGCTGGCTGATTTTTGAAGTAAACCGCTCGCGAACCGGATTGACAAAACGAGTGATCCAGCCGTTATTTTCCGCCCCGTAAATCCAGGCCGAAAGATGTCCGCCTTTTTTAACTTTTCCGGCCAGCGAAATAAATGCTCCCTTCGGGTCGGGCGTGTGATGCAAAACGCCGACCGAAAAAGCATAATCAAACTTTTTCTTGAAAGGGGGTTTAAAAATATCGGCCTGGACAATATGAACATTCGGCAGGTGTCGGGTAGCTTGAAAAGCTGACTCGACGGCAATGCTCAAATCAATTCCAACTACTTCTTTGGCACCCCATTCCGCCGCCAGCGCCGTATGACGGCCTTTCCCGCAACCGCCTTCCAATACAAATTTATCTTTAAAAAAATCTTGCTTGACGGGTTGTATCCAACCTAAAAACTGGTCGGCGTATTTTTTATCTTCCTGGGTGAAATGCGTCCATTGCCAGCCAAAATTTTCCGCTGTTTCGGCCTTGTCCGGCTCAATTTTGTCGAGATTGGCGAACCGTGGAATTCCGCGAGTGACACTGTATTCTCGGTTACATTTCTTGCACGAGAGCACGGCTTCCAATATTTCCTTGTCCTCATATTTGCTTGCATATGGCATCAAAATATCGCCACCGCAAAACGGGCAAGCGAGAAGTTCTAAAAGTTTCTCTTTCATTCTTTAAAAAGCGCGTCGGGGATAATAGCTAGATGTAAAGCTGGAGTTGTTTTTTGGAGATTTTGGGTCAATCTCCGTCAAGTATTTTCGCTTAATTTACGGATTTATGCAATTAATGCCGGAATTTATTCAGCAAGTCATCAATTTTTGCCAGTCTTCTGATGTCTGAAAAGCAAAATCCTTTTTGTCGGCTCACGACCTCATCGTAATTTTGATTCAAATTTTTCAAAATCGGCAAACGGAAAAGGTTGTTTCCAGTTGGATTGAAATTCATCGGTTTCGCGGTCTTCGTAAAGTTGGCGAAAGGTCTGATGAAATGCCTCGCAGAACTCCCCTGTCTGACCGGTGTGTTTAAAAACCGATTCCTTTTCCAATCTTTTCTCAGTCGGATATTGAAAAATTTCGAACGACACTTCGTCGTCTTTTTTCGCAAAGACAAAATCAAATTCTTCGGGATTGCGATTCCAGAGCAAAGTTCCGTCAAACTCTCCGGTTTCCAAAAGACGGGTAAGAATCTGTAAAAGTTCTGACAACGCTCGCTCGTGCGGGGCGTGAGCGGTGGTCGAACTGAATGCGTTTTCATCATTCTCAAAACCGATTGACATCCAACCGCATTGCGGAGAGTTAAAACTGACTTCAAAGTTTCTCATAAAAGTGATTTTAGTTTTGCAAAACTAAAATCGCAAATCTAAAATCTAAAATCAGATGAAACAATATCAGGAACTGCTTAAGGATATTTTAGCAAACGGAAATCGTCACGAAGACAGAACGGGCGTTGGCACGATCTCGATTTTCGGCTATCAAATCCGTTTTGATTTACGCGAAACTTTCCCGATGGTGACGACTAAACGAGTCCCGTTTCGGTGGATTGCCGAAGAGCTTTTTTGGTTTCTGAGCGGTGACACCAACGAAAAAAATCTTCAAGCGCGAGGCGTGGATATTTGGGCGGAATGGGCGGACGAATCACATACCAGCAGATTTGGGCGCAATTCCGGTGATTTAGGTCCGATTTACGGCTATCTCTGGCGTTCATTTGGCGGAGACTACCCGGAAATGAACGGCTTTGACCAAATTGCCGATTTGATCAGACAAATTCAGACTAATCCTAATTCACGCCGTTTAATCGTTTCGGGTTGGAATCCTGAAACCGCCACTCAGGTTGATCTTCCGCCGTGCCACACGCTTTTCCAATTCAAAATCGAAAGCGAAAAAATCCTTCATTGCCAATTATACCAACGCTCGGCGGATGCTTTTCTCGGCGTGCCGTTCAATATTTCAAGCTACGCCCTGCTAACCCGGATGATTGCTCACGTCTGCGATTTGCAGGTTGGCGAATTTGTTCATACTTTCGGCGATCTGCATATTTATTCAAATCATTTGGCACAGGTCGAAGAATTATTGAACCGTGAGCCGCTCCCGTTGCCGAAATTGGAATTTGTTGAGGCTCAAAACTTGAAAGGTTTAGACGGATTGCTCAATTTCAAATACGAAAACTTAAATTTAATCGGCTATCAATCGCACGGGAAAATTGCCGCGCCCGTAGCGGTGTAATTGAAAATGCGTTGATTGCGGAGAGTTAACTTCAAAGTTATTCATAAAGAAAAAATCAGAAAGCGAAAAGCCGAGTCGAAGAAGAAACTGAATTGTAATAAAATAAGAAATCTTCAAAAACAACAAATTTAAGTTTGAAAAATAAATGAAAAAATTTCTGTCCGCAAAATGGCAAAATCTGGTGATGGCCAATTATGAAGTTGAGCCTTTGGTCTTAGAAAAACGAGTTCCCAAAGGCACTTCGTTCGATTATCACGAAGGCAAACTTTTTGTCAGTCTGGTGGGATTTATGTTTGTCGAGACGCGGGTGTTGGGCATTCCCGTCCCGTTTCATACCAATTTTGAAGAAGTCAATTTACGCTTTTACGTCAAAAGAGAAACCAAGGATGAAGTTCGGCGAGGGGTGGTTTTTGTCAAAGAAATTGTTCCGCGGATGGCCATCACCATGGTCGCGAGAACGGTTTACGGCGAGCCGTATGAGACCTGGAAAATGAGCCACGCGGAAAAGGAAAAGGAGTTAACCTACGCGTGGGAAAAGGATAATGTGAAAAATCGTCTGCACGTTGAAATTGCCGAAAGCATCGGCGTTCCGGCGGAAAATTCCGAAGGCGAATTTATCATCGAACATTATTGGGGTTACACCAGGCGCGGCGAAAATCGCACCGATGAATACAAGGTCGAACACCCGAAATGGGAGCTTTTTAAGGTTAATTACGCCGAAATTGAAGTTGATTTCGGAAGAACCTACGGACCGGAATTTGCTTTTCTCAATCAACAGGAGCCGGCTTCAATTCTCCTGGCCAAAGGCTCAGAAATAACCGTTTATCAGGGAGAAAAGATATATTGAATCATTTTTAGATTGAACCATTGAGTCATTAAAATGCTTCGATGAACCGATCTGTCAATGAATAAATGAATAAATAAAAACGTGAAATTAGCAGAAATAAATATTTATCCGATTAAATCTCTGGGCGGAATTTCGTTGGACGAAGCTCTGGTCGAATCACAAGGTCTGCAATACGATCGTCGCTGGATGCTGGTTGATCCACAGGGAAAGTTTTTTACTCAGCGGGAATTTCCGAGGATGTCAACTCTCAAAGTTTCGCTTGAGGTTGACGGATTACGGGTTTCAAACCAACACGGAACTGTACATATTCCATTTAACCAAAACGGCATCGGCCAAGAAATTGAGGTCGAGGTTTGGAACAGTAAATTAACCGCTCAGACGTCGGAAAATTCCATCAATGAATGGTTTAGTGACGCGCTCCAAACCAATTGCCGATTGGTGCAAATGAATCAAAATTCCAATCGTTTGATCAATCCCGTTTATGCCGTTCGCAAATTTCAGGATACGGTCAGTTTTGCCGATGGCTACCCTGTCTTGCTGATTGGACAGGCTTCGCTCGATGATCTGAATTCGCGCCTCAATGATTCGATTCCGATGAACCGCTTTCGTCCAAATCTGGTTGTCAAAGATTCGGACGCGTTTGCCGAAGACGATTGGAAACAAATTAAGGTTGGCGAAACTGTCTTTTACATTGTCAAACCTTGTGAACGATGCGTGATGACGACGATTGACCAGTCCAAAGGTGTTTCAGTTGGGAAAGAACCTCTCAAGACTTTGGCTACTTATCGTTTGGTTAAAAAAGACGGCGAATCGAAAATTCTGTTTGGACAGAATCTGATTGCCGACGGGGTTGGTAAAAAAATCAAAGTTGGCGATAAAGTTGAAATTAGAGAAGCGAAATAATGACCGAAAAAAGATATACCAATGACGAGATCACCGTCGTTTGGAAACCTGAAACCTGCGTCCATTCAACTATTTGCTGGAAAGGATTAATCAGAGTTTTCAATCCGAAAGAACGACCGTGGATAAATATGCAAGGTGCCGCGACCGAAAAAATCATCGCCCAAATAGACAAATGTCCGTCCGGGGCATTGTCATATTTTGATCACTCAGAAGGCGAAGATTCAGCCCCGGTTGAATCTGGATCTCTGGTTGAAATTATGGAAAATGGCCCGCTTCTGGTTCACGGCAACTTAAAGATCAAAAATGCGGAAGGTCATCTGATAACCAAACAAAAAGTGACGGCATTTTGTCGGTGCGGTGCTTCGGCGAACAAGCCTTTTTGTGACGGTTCGCATCAAAAGATTGATTTCAAGGGGTAATGAATGATTATCGGAATCGTGGCCATGGCTCAAAATTTCGCTATCGGGCGCGGAGGAACGCTCCCCTGGCATTATTCAGCTGACCTCAAATTTTTCAAGCAGATCACAACCGGTAACACGATAGTGATGGGCCGCAAGACTTTTGCCTCGATTGGCAAGCCGTTGCCCAATCGGCTGAATCTCGTTTTGAGTCGGACTGACGAAATTAAGGATTCTCAAATTATCGTCTTGCGTGATAAACAATCGGTTTTAGAAATTGCCAAATATCTGACGGGCGATGTATTTATCATTGGCGGAGCGAGTATTTACCGGGAGTTTGCGGAGGTCATCGAAAAATGGATCGTCACGGAAATCCCTCTTATGGTTGAAGCAGCCGATGCTTTTCTCGCAAAGGATTTTCTCGCAGGCTTTGAATTGGACACAACTCAAAGCCTCAATGAAGAACTGAAAGTGAAAAGCTATCGAAAGAGATCTTCATAAAGTTTCGAGTTGTAGTTTCGAGTTGCGTCTTCAGGCGCTTCGTTTCGAGTTGCGTCTTCAGGCGCTTCAGTTTCGAGCTATTCTCTTAAGCCTTTTTGCCTTTCGTCTTTTTCAGGTTATTCAAATATTTGATGTCGGGCGAGCCGCCCAACCCTGAGGTTCGTGAACAATTTCCAACGCTTAGATCATCCTTATCTCCGTGCGCATAAATGAGATATTTTTCTCCGGTCGCAAAACGGTAGCCGCACATTGAACTATCTTTATTGGTTGTAATGATTATTTCTTTGGAAAATTTACCTTTCCAGACTTTCGCAACTTTAATTTTGACCGTTAGTGAATATTCATCTTTTAACGTAACTTCCATGATCTCGCCCGAAAAAATTGCGGCTGCATCTTTGTATGAAGCTTTAACTTGCTGTTTGATCGGATCCAAACTTGCCATGCAACTACAGGCTAAAGAAGTCGTCGTGGATGCGAACAAAAACATCAGCGATATGAATAACATAAATACTATTTTTTTCATTTTTCAAACTCTCCTGCTTCAATATAATTTCTAGTAGTATCTTCGGTCATTTTCTTATTTTTTGGCAATCTTCCAAATTTGAATAGATACTTTTTTGTCAGAATTGCTCCGGCTTACTTTTCAATTTTGCGGATAACTTTTAGACTCAAGTAGCCACTCTGCTTAATAAAACGGGAATCCGCGGCAAAACGGGTCACCTGTTATAAAAAAGATCCATGAATTTTACGATACTTAAATACGATTCCATCGATTCGACCAATACCGAAGCCATTAATCAAGCAAAACGCGGCGCAGACCAAGGGTTGTGCGTGGTGGCACGGGAGCAAACCGCCGGACGCGGCAGATTGGGTCGAACCTGGGTGTCGGGCAAAGATGCCGGACTTTATTTCAGTCTGATTTTACGGCCCACCCTTGAACCTCAAATGCTGCCGCTCATCACTCTCATGACAGCGGTTGCCGTTCACCATTCAATTGAAAAAGCATTTTTGATCGAATGTGATGTAAAATGGGTCAACGACATCCACGTTAATGGCAAAAAGATCTGTGGAATTCTGGCAGAAACTATCGAAACCGAAAAAGGTTTAGCCGTGATTGTCGGAATCGGTATCAATTTGAAATCTTCGAACTTTCCGCCCGAACTGGCCGAAATTGTAACTTCAATCGAAGCAGAAACGGGTAAAATTACAAACATCGAATTCTTTTTGCCGGTCTTGACCTCTTTTTTAGAGAAATACTGCGATTTACTATACCGTGACGCTGAAAAAATTCGCGCCGAATGGTCAGCCCGGTCAAGTTATGCCTTTGGTAAAAAGGTAAGAGTTAAAGTAGAAAATGAAACTATCTCCGGGACCACCCGGGGAATCGAAAAAAACGGGGCCTTGCGTTTGGAGTTAGAAACGGGTGAGGTTAGAATCATCCACACCGGAGAGGTCGAACAGGTGAGGCAAGTTCGAAGTGAATAGGGAATAGGGAATAGGGAATGGCTGTCCACGCAATACATCGTGAACTGGTTTTTTGCAATAAATTCAACTATTTAAGTGTCCACGATGTCGTTGACCCTAACAACTATTCACTATTCACTATTCACTATTATAAACTCAATGGGAAAGAGACTTTCAGAAATTCATCCGATTATTTATCACACCCGCATCTGGCAAAAACGTACCTTTCGCCAACTTGCGGATCTTTCTAAATTTACAAAATTTGCGTCAGCTCAGACTGAAGAACAACTTCCATTTACCTGTAAACGGCATCAAAGTCTTTTGCGCCGAAAACTTGGCAACAGCGACCCCGAACTCCAAGAAAATAAAGTTATAAATCTCAAGATCGCGACTCCGACCATTGACGGAATTTTGATCAAACCAAATCAGACCTTTTCATTTTGGCGACAGCTGGGCGAAGCGACTGCCGAAAAAGGTTATACCGAAGGGATGCAGCTTTCGCGCGGCGAGGTTGTCCGGGGCGTCGGCGGCGGACTCTGCCAACTCGCTAATCTGTTGTATTGGATGGCGTTACATACGCCGCTCGAAGTTGCCGAACGACACCATCACAGTTTTGACCCGTTTCCCGACGAAAATCGAACCTTGCCTTTCGGGAGCGGGGCCGGCGTTTTTTACAACTACATTGACCTTCGTTTTCACAATCCGACCGAGTTAACTTTTCAAATCAAAGTTTGGGTAGCGGAAAATCACCTGAAAGGCGCAATTTTTTCAGACCGGGAAACGCCGTTAAGCTACCACGTCTTTGAAAAAAATCATCGTTTCCTGCAAAAAGACGGCAAAAATTATCGTGAAAACGAAATCTGGCGCGCCCATATTGACCGCAAAACAGGCAACAAATTGAACGAAGAGCTATTGGTCAAAAATTTCGCCGAAGTGAAATATGAACTAAACGCGGAATGTTTTGTTTGTGAATAGACCTCGGTCGGCGATTTCAGTTCAATTGAGAATCTAAATCGGCCAATAGAGAAGGTTTGAACACAACCTTTCCACTATCAATTTCCCGTGTTTCGGATCAGGACCGGATTCATCGTGAACGTACTCCGGCTGACGAGGAGCTGTTTGCCATCGACCGTCCAACTGAAGCCATGTGTGAGAGTCTCCGGGGTTCTGAAGTCAGTTAACTGTCGGGGCTGGCCTTCACCATCAACCGGCATGCTCCATATTTCAGAGCGTCCCTCAACTAATCCATGCAGAGCGACCGTGCGGTTGTCCGGAGCCCACCGCGGTCTGCCCGCCGTTAGGTTAGCGGGGACATCGATCAACTCCGGCTCGCCACTAGTCGACAATATTCCCAGCTTGAATTGCATTCCATCAGCAGATTGTTGTTGCAGTCCATACACGAGCCGACCATCAATCCTGTTGACATCTATCCCCTGGGTGAGATCCCAACCATCCGGGGCTGTTGCAACCACTATCGGCTCACCGCCATTAACGGACACTCTCTGAACCATCTTCCACGGCTTTACGGTAAAATAGATCCATTCCCCATCCGGTGAAAAGCTAGGCAGCATCACCTGTTGACCTTGTGTCAATTGCTTCACATTACCCCCGTCAATGTCCATGATAAAGATTTGGTTGACACCGTTTACCCGATCCGAGGTGAAAGCGATGTATTTGCCATCCCGCGAGACTGCCGGATGAACATCGCCGCCCGGATCGTGCGTCAGCTGTTTTCGTCCCGTACCATCCGGATTCATTATCCAGATGTCCCGATTCCCGCTGGTGTCTGAACTCATGACGATCTGGCCATCAGGCGTCCATGTAAACCTGCCCTGTACCTCGCCGGAGGTTGTCACTCGCCTCGCTCTACTTGCATCGTTATCCGGCAAGATCCAGAAGTCAGTGCTGTCCCAGTTGCTGCCGCTGAGTTGCCTGGTCAATAGTATGTCGCCACTACGTGTTGCACTCAGCCCCCAATAACTAACCAGACCGGTTGTGATGGCCCTAGGTTCCCCGCTTGGCGGTACCGACCACAATTGTGAAGCATTCGAGAATTTTTCTCTAGCTGAGACGACCAAAGTACCATTCGACAGCCAAACCATACCCCACATACTGTTCCACTTCTTATCGCTAATCACATGTTGTTTACCATCCGCGACGTTAAAGCCAACGATTTTAAAAAATTGGCCACTTTCGTCTTTGAAACCCGTCTGACATGCGATGGTTTTTCCATCGGGTGAGAAAACCGGTCTGTTCACGACAAGGATTTCAGGCCCGGTCTTAGCGATCGTTCTCTCGTTAGAGCCATCAGGGTTTGCAAGAATGATGGCTTGGCCGCTCTGACCGCCCACCAACTGACGAGTAAAAACCATATTCGCTCCGTCCGGCGAAAAGGAGACACCGTCGTTTAGTCCGTCTAATACCTTGGCCGGCGTCCCCCCGGTTATGGAAAGTCTCATAAATCCAGCCGTACCATTTTGACCATTACCAAGGAAGTAATACACAAACTTACTGTCCGGTGAGAAACTCGGCCCCCAGATTTCTCCCTCACCTAACAGTTCTGTGTCCATCGAGGTCGCCAACTCCAACAGCCTGATGCCCTTGCCATTAGGCATATACGCCACATATTTTCCATCGGGTGAGATCACGAGGCTCTCGACATTGCCCGAAATAGGCAACTTTGAAAACTTCAAATCGCTTTCGGTCGTTGACGAGTCAATTACCGAAAGGTCCTGTCGAGAGCTCGGAGGTGTGGCTCCGTTGTATTTGTACACGGACAGACTGACCGCACCGATGACGATCATCGCAATCGCGGCAAGTGTGGCATACTTGTGTCGCTTAACCGTTGTGACAAGGTATTCAGCACTTAAAGTCGGTCGTGGGCGAATGAGCTGAGTTTTCATCTCATCGCTCCCTGAAACGGTTATAAATTGGGTTGATTGAATAGTGTATTCCATACGTTTCTTTTCTCCTTGTAAGTCTAGTAGTAGGTCTTGAGCGGTTTGGTAACGAGCCTTTTGATCCCTCGCTAACGCCTTACGAATAATCGGTTTCAGGTCATCAGCGATCGATTTCAGATCTAGTGAGGCGGGGTCGTGTTTGAGGATCGAAGTGACCAATTCGCTGACGCTTTCAACTTTGAAGGGCGACTCGCCCGTCAGCATTTCGTGGAAAACGACCCCCAGGCTCCAGAGATCGGTCCTTGCATCAACCGCTTGTCCGCGGGCTTGTTCGGGCGACATGTAGGCGACTGTTCCCATGATCAGGCCGGGACTGGTCAATTTGGGATTGGGGATTTGGGATTGCGGATTAGTGTGTAAAATTGGATTCAAAGTTTCCTTTTCTTCATTCCCCAATCCCAAATCCGAATTCCCAAATCCGATGAGTTTGGCTAGACCAAAGTCGAGGATCTTGACCAACCCGTCCTGTCGGAGCATGATGTTCTCGGGCTTGATGTCCCGATGAACGATACCTGCGGTATGTGCGGCCTGGAGGGCGGCGGCGATCTGGCAGATGATGTCGAGGCTTTCAGTTACGGTCAGACCGCTTCGCATCCGATCGCGCAAAGTCTCGCCGTTTATGAATTCAGAAACGATGAAGTGCGCGCCCTCAAACGAGTCGATCTCGTGGATGGTCAGGATATTCGGGTGATTGAGAGCCGAGGCCGCCCGCGCCTCCTGGATAAAGCGCCAGACACGCTCCGGATCCTCGGCGACTTCACGATGAAGGAACTTAAAGGCGACCGGACGGTTAAGTTTTGTGTCGTCGGCCAGAAAAACTTCGCCCATTCCGCCCGTACCGATCAATTCTTTTAAGTGGTAGCGGCCGATTACCTTGCCAGTTTGGAAATGATTTACGCCGAGCAGTTCGCTTCCTTCGGCGATGGCACCTTCCTCAAGAAAATCGGTGTCGTAAGACTTTACCAGGTCCTCGACCTCTTTCCTCACCTCAGCATCGTCCGCGCAGACCCGGTCTAAAAAGGCAGATCTCTCACTCGATGGCAGTGCCATCGCCTGATCAAACAATTTTTTGGCTTTTTGCCAGGTATCTCGATTCATTTATTCGACCCCTCTGGAAAGTTCCTTCTTCAGCCATGACTTAGCCATCATCCAATCTCGTTTAACGGTTGCAGTCGAGATCTCTAAGACTTTTGCGGTTTCGGCTATGTCGAGGCCGCCGAAATACCGCAATTCAACCACCCTCATTTGTTGTTCATCCATCTCGCCAAGCCGCTCAAGTGCTTCATCAAGCGCGATTAGGTCAACGTTGACGGTGTCGGTGGCCGGTTCTGCCGCGCCGAGTACATCTTCGAGAGCGAAATTCTCGTAGTCACCCCCACGCTTGAGTCGATGGCGGGTTTTTGCGTGATCGACCAGAATGCGGCGCATTAATTGTGTTGCCAGGCCAAAGAAATGATGGCGATTCTGCCATTTGACCGAACGCTGCTGGATGAGTCTGAGATAGGCTTCATTTATCAGGGCAGCCGTATTGAGCGTGTGATTAGGGCGTTCCCGCCGGAGATGGAGTCGGGCCTGGCTGCGCAATTCAGCGTACACGGCACGGATCAGATCATCAGCCACCTGTTCCTCGCCTCCGCCCCAAGCGCGAAGCATAGCGGTTATCTCTTTCGAAGATGGTTTCGGTGGTGGCATGGACGATAGTCGGGAATGACCTTGCGTTTTGGATTGCGGCATAATTATAAGAACCTCGTCCGGCGAAGTCAACGACTCCACCCAAGGCTTAAAATGCCGCTGACAATAATCCATCAATCCCATAAGCTGTTGCGAACTCCTAAGGTAAATAAAAATCGGCTCTTATTTAAACACGCGACAGAGTTCCCGGAAAAAGATCACGAACACGAATATTATGAAAAAGTTGATGCTCATGACGACAGCAGGTTTAGCGCACCCCAAATGATAGAATTCTAAATACAAAAACCGCCCCAAGTCTTTCAACCCGGGGCGGAATGGCGGAAAAGGCCAAACGATTCTGGAAACAATGAGGAATTCGGAGTCGAGAAAGGATATGTCCCGCTTAGGCTCGTGCCGGTTATTCGTCGTACTCGCCGCCGCTTCGGATGAAAAGAGCGTCGTTCGTTATCACTGGCCGCGTTACAAACATCTTTTTCCCGTCCAGAGAAAAGCCGAACGCCCTGGTTTCGGGCGACGTGAAATTGGTCAGCGGCCTGGGAGGACGTTTGCCATTGGCGTCAATAACCCATACATTTGACCGGTCGCCGCGGGTGTCGACATACGCCACGCCTTTGCCGTCGGGGGTCCATTGAATGAGCGCGCCTCCTGCGAGCGTCGTTAACGGAAAACGCTTTAACTCCCTTCCGTTGGCAGTATAAATACACAGTCCTCCGGAGGTCTCCCCAGTGGGGCTTCCGTAAACCTCGGCAATTCGACCGTCTAGCTGTGATATCGCATATCGCTGGGACGGCCGATCAAGTTTTGCGACCACAACGCTTGGTCCGCCCTCGACCGGCACCTTGGAAATGATTCGCTGCTTACCTTCGAGGTGGTGATAATAGGCCCACCGGCCGTCGCCGGAGACATCTATCAATGTCGCCATCTCCGCGAGCTGCGTCAATCCGCTCCCGTCAGAATTAACTCGGAAAACGGAGTAGTCTCGCCCGTTCCTGGCCGAGCTGAATAGAATGTACCGCCCGTCTCGTGTCGGACGCGGATTGAGGTTTATGCCGTCGTCCGATCGCAGCTGCTTTCGGTCGGTGCCGTCGAGGTTCATTCGCCAGAACGACATATTTTGATTTATCCGCGACACAACGAGGACGCCGCCGTCGGGAAGAGAAACGAAGCCCCCGCCTACCTCACCAGAATGTGTGATCTGGTGAGCAGTCCGAGCGTCGGCACCTGTCATTACCCAAAGGTCGTTCCGCTCGATCCGCTGCGTCGTCATCAATATTCGGCCATCACGCGTTGAGCTCAGTTCGGAATATCCATGGGGGTCGTTCGTGATCCGTCTTGCCGTGGTTTTCGTGACGAGCCAAAGCTGCGGAGGCGTCCTCCGCTGTGCACCGATTTCGGTACCGGCTACTATAAGATTTCCGTCCGGCGTCCAGGTTACTCCCGTTATGTCCGTCCACTGTTGATCACTGAAGGCCTGGCGGGAACCGTCATGCGCATTGACCGCATAGATCTTGCTATAGAATTTGTCTCTGGGCCAGTAACTCGCATGAAAATGTGAACCAGTACGATCGTGGTCCCACGCAGCAATCCACTTTCCATCATTCGACCATTGCGGAACACCCAGCCAGAGAAAGTCTTCCCTCCCATCTAGGTTATGCAGCAGGACCCTTTCGTTTTTGCCGTCAGGATCAGCCAAAACCAGGTCAAAGCCAATCCATTTTTCTGTGCTCTTATTCAGCATCCGGTGAAAGGCGATCGTCTTGCCGTCCGGTGACAACGATGCCGCCCTCCAGGCTGAGGGCACCTTTTCAGACGGGCCGCCGGTGATGGGAACAGTGAAGAGTTCCTCATTATCCCAGGTAATGTATCTGTAGATCACGCGGCTGCCGTCAGGACTAAATACAAGGTTGTCGAAGTTAGCGTTCTTAACCGCCGGGGCCGGGACGATCTCGACGTCCTTCTTGGTGCTCAGTTCAAATACGTGTAGGCCAGCTGTGTTTTCAGACAACCCCGTTGTGTAAGCGGCAAACTTACCGTCCGGTGAAATCGCAACTTTGAAGACCCTTCCGGAACTCGGCAGCCGGGCAATGTCAAGGTCCTTTTCTGTTGTGTGTTCACCGATCGCAGCGAAGGCGCTTTCACGGTCCATCGACGGCGTAGCGCCATTGAACTTATAAACGGAGAACGCGACGGCCGAAGTGACCACGAACAGGACTGCGGCTAAAGATGCATATTTGTGCCGCTTAACGCTCGTCACGATGTATTCAGCGCTGAGGGTTGGGCGGCGGCGGATGAGCTGCGTCTTCATGTCGTCGGTACTTGAAACGGTTATGTATGGCGTTGATTGTATAGCGTATTCCATTCTCTTTTTTTCTCCTTGCAGGTCTTGAAGTAGGTCGTGCGCGGACTGATACCGGGCGTCTTTGTTTTTGGCTAAGGATTTAGCGCAGATCGGACGCAGTTCGGCCGGGAGCTTGTCGCTACTAACGTTTACCGCGTCGGTTTTTAGTATTGAGCTGACTAGATCGGTGACCGAGTCTCCTTCAAATGGCGACTCGCCCGTCAGCATTTCGTGGAAAACTACGCCGAGGCTCCACAGGTCAGTTCTTGAATCAACAACTTGGCCGCGGGCTTGTTCAGGAGACATGTAGGCGACCGTTCCCATGATCAGACCAGGACTCGTCAATTTGGGATTTGGGATTTGGGATTGCGGATTATCTGAGGGTGAAAGGATCACAGGCTCCTTTTCTTCATTCCGCAATCCCAAATCCGAATTCCCCAATCCAACGAGTTTGGCGAGGCCAAAATCCAGCACCTTCACCAGTCCGTCCTGGCGGAGCATGATGTTCTCGGGCTTAATGTCCCGGTGGACGATGCCGGCCGAATGTGCTGCCTGGAGAGCGGCGGCGATCTGGCAGATGATGTCGAGGCTTTCAGCTACGGTCAGACCACTTCGCATCCGGTCACGCAAAGTTTCGCCGTTGACGTATTCGGAGACAATAAAGCGGACGCCTTCAAATGAACCGATCTCATGGATGGTCAGGATACTTGGATGGTTAAGGGCCGAGGCGGCACGTGCTTCTTGAATAAAGCGGCGGACACGCTCTTTGTCCTCGGCTACCTCCCGGTGCAGCACTTTGAAAGCGACAGGACGGTTGAGCTCGGTGTCGTCTGCGAGAAAAACCTCCCCCATACCGCCAATCCCGATCAGTTCGCCAATTCTGTAGCGGCCGATCACCCGGCCCGGCGCGAAATTGTCGTTTTCGAGTAGCTTTTCGGCATTTGCGAGCGGTGGGGACTCGAGGAACTCGCTGTCGTAAAACCCAAGCAGTTCGTCCACCTGTTCGCGCAGTTCCGGATCGCTCAGGCATTGATCGTCCAGAAACGCCGGTCGCTCGTCAGCCGGCAGGAAGCGTGCTGCGTGAAAAAGTTCCTTTGCTTTTTGCCAGGTCTGATTGTTCATTCTTTTGTTAGTTGTCGTTTGAGCCACGACTTGGCGACGGCCCAATCCCGGATTACCGTTGCAGTCGAGATGCCGAGCACTTGCGCGGTTTCGGTAACTTCGAGACCGCCAAAGTATCTCAGCTCGACGATCTTCACCTGCTGTTCATCGAGTGCGGCTAAACGGGTCAGTGCCTCATCCAGCGCGATCAGGTCGATGTTGATCTCTGCAGATATGTCGGCAACCGTCAGGGCGGCTTCAAGATTGATGTTTTCATCAGCCCCGCCGCGTTTTAGCCGGTGTTTAGTTCTGGCATGATCGACCAGAACGCGTCTCATTAATTTGGAAGCAAGAGCGAAGAAATGATTGCGGTCTTTCCATTTGACCGACCGCTGCTCGACAAGTTTCAGGTAAGCCTCGTTGATCAGGGCTGCGGTATCGAGTGTATGATTTGGCCGCTCGCGCCGGAGTTGAAAGCGTGCCTGTCGTTGAAGTTCCTGATAGACAGCGCGGATGAGTTCGTCCGAAGCCTGTTCGTCCCCCGTTCCCCAGGCGCGAAGCATCGCGGTTATCTCTCTTTTCGAAACGACGGGTAATTTCATCGATGAAATCCTGACAGTTGATAAAGTTGATTGAGACCCAATCATAGGAGCGCGGCTGTTATAAGTCAATGCCGATATCCACCTACCAAATTGTTTCTGATACGAGTTTAATGGTCGCATAATAAGTCGATCTGCTGAAAAAAATGCTTCTACTTAAATACGCGATAAATCGTCCCGGGAGAAATCAAAATTTATTTGGTGAAGCCAGCAAAAATTCACGGTAGCGGCAAATCCGGGGCGAAACAGGCCGAGGCTGAGGTCGATACCGCCGGATAAACTGAAACACCAATTCGGGTCAGTGACCAACAGAAATTCACCATGCGAAACCAAATCACGTTTGAAATTATTTTAAGGATTAAAATCGGACGGGGCGTTCGATGTTCGAAAAGGTCAGAGAACGATCACGCTTTCGGACCTTTGGTTTGTGGCTTAGCACCAGCTAAGAACTGAAACATGTGTCAGAGAACAATCAGGTCGTTTTTGGTCGCGCCCTTAACTGCCGAGATCGAAATGCCAGCGTCAAACGTCACAAGCCGTCCGAATTTTTTTACGGCGAGCGCCATCAGATTAACGTCCTTGAGTTGTTTTGGGCTGAGCATCTGATCGCGTGAAACTAGTTTGGGTTTGACAACCCAAACTAGTTCAATCAGGAATCTAAAATACAGAATTCGAATCTACTCCCATTCGATTGTCGATGGCGGTTTTGACGAAATATCGTAGACCACCCGATTCACGCCCCGCACTTCGGAAGTTATTCGCGATGATACTTTTTGCAAAAAATCATGCGGCAGACGCGCCCAGTCGGCCGTCATCCCGTCGGTCGAAGTCACGGCCCGCAAAACGATCGTTTTTTCATAGGTACGAAAATCGCCCATGACGCCCACGGATTGAATCGGAAGCAGCACGGCAAAGGCTTGCCAGACTTCTTTGTAAAGTTTGAAATTATGCAGTTCCTCGATAAATATCTTGTCAACCTTTTGTAATAATTCAACCTTTTCCGGCGTGATGTCTCCTAAAATCCGCACCGCCAGTCCGGGACCGGGAAACGGGTGACGCATCAAAATATCTTCGGGAATTTTGAGTTCCCGGCCGAAAATGCGGACTTCGTCTTTGAACAATTCGCGCAACGGTTCGATCAGTTTCAAATTCATTTTTTCGGGCAGACCGCCAACATTGTGATGCGATTTGATGGTCACCGAGGCCCCGCGCAGCGAAACTGATTCGATAACATCGGGATAGAGCGTACCCTGCACCAAAAATTTTGCCTTACCGACTTTCTTGGCTTCTTTTTCAAAGACTTCGATAAATTTGCGCCCGATGATTTTGCGCTTTTCCTCGGGGTCAGTAACATCTTTGAGTTCTTTGTAAAATGCTTTTGAAGCATCGACACCGATCACATTGAGATGCAAATTGTCCTGATACATCTTGAGAGTGGTTTCAAATTCATTGGCGCGAAGCAGCCCATTATTAACGAAAACACAGGTTTGCCGATGACCTATGGCTTCATGCACGAGAACGGCTGCCACGGTCGAATCAACTCCGCCGGAGAGTCCGCAAATGACATTACCTGTTTCGCCAACCGTCGCCCGGATTTTCTCAATTTCATCTGCGATAAAATGCTTGGCTGACCAATCGCCCTCACAATCTGCAATTTGGAAGATGAAATTTGCAAGTATTTGTTTGCCCTGCGGCGTATGGGCAACTTCGGGATGAAACTGGACGGCAAACATCCTTTTTTCCGGGTTTTCGATGGCGGTGATGACATCGCCGGTAGTCGCCGTCGTATTAAATCCGGAAGGCAATTTGGTGACGTGATCGCCATGACTCATCCAAACGTCGAGTTTTTCGGGTAAATCGGTAAAGAGCGAGGTTTTTCCGCTGAGGCGCCTTAGTTGTGCATGTCCGTATTCGCGTCTCGCGGCCGGTTCGCTACTTCCACCCAAATCAACCGCCATCAGCTGCATTCCGTAACAAATCCCCAAAATCGGCACTTCGATTTTTTCGTAAAAATCGGCGGAGATGCGCGGCGCGTCTTCGTCATAGACACTTGACGGTCCGCCCGACAGGATCACCCCTTTCGGACGGCGCTCAATAATCTTTTCAATCGGATAATGAAACGGGACGATTTCACAGTAAACGCCCTGTTCACGCACCCGGCGGGCAATGAGTTGAGTGTATTGCGAGCCAAAGTCAAGGATTAAAATAAGTTCGTGTTGCAAAGTGTAGTCTCCGGAAAAATCATCAAAGAAAGATTATACTTGGAGTTTCAAAGGGTTAAAAGCTGACATCGGGGAATTTTTCGCGATTACTCGATTTAATCAACGTTTGGTTGGCACAGTAACGGATTAATTTCGGTCTTCACTTTATCTTTTCATACGAATCAGATAAATACGGCGAAGACTTCGTTTGAATAAACCATCCCTTTTTTAGTTAATTTGAGGTGATTATCTTCAAATTTAATTAGTTCGGCATCCGCTAAATGCTTCAAATCAGGGGCATATTTAGTTTGCAAATCAATGCCGAAATGTGCTTTGTATTCCTCTAAATCCAGACCTTTAGTGAGCCTTAAATTAAGAAACGCGAATTCACCGGCGGTTTGTATAGTATCAAGTTCATTTGTTTCAACAAGTGGTGATTCACCATTTTCGATCACCGAAACATATTTATTCGTATCGCGTTCATTTGACCATCGCTTATTTTTACCGTCAAACGAATGCGCCGACACGCCAAACGCCAAAACTGGGTCACAGAGCCAATATTTTGAGTTGTGACGCGATTCAAAATCCGGTTTTGAGAAATTAGAAATCTCGTATTGCTGGTAACCATATGCCGAAACTTTTTCGAGCATTAATTCATACATTTCCGCCGCCAGATATTCATCCGGCAAAGGCTGACGTTTAGTCCGAATTTGTTCTGCGAGTGGCGTGGCTTCGTGAATTTCGAGCAGGTATAACGAAAGGTGTTCCGGATGTAAAGCTAAGGCCTGGTTGAGGTTGTCTTCCCAATTCAGGAGGGTCTGATTCGGCAGACCGGCAATCAAATCAAATGAGATATTATCAAAATCGGCCCGGCGCAGTAGTTGAAAAGTCTTTCGCACATCATTTGCATCGTGCCCCCGCGCGAGAATTTTCAAAGCCCGGTCATCAAAGGTCTGCACCCCGAAACTGGCCCGATTAACGCCCAAATTTTTGAAATCACGCAATTTTTCGAGCGTTACCGTCGCCGGATTCATTTCCAAAGTAAATTCGATTTTTTCGGTAAATGAAAATTTTTTATGAAGTGAATTAAGAATTTTTTCAAGTTGATTGGTGGTCAAGAGCGAAGGCGTTCCGCCGCCGAAGTAAAGAGTTTCAACCGAATTCGTAATTCGTAATTCGTAATTCGTAATTTCCTTAATCAGTGCCGAAACATATCGCTCAACCGCATCATTATTGCGATAAACGTCGGTCGCAAAATCGCAGTATGAACAGCGCGATTTGCAAAAAGGAATGTGAATGTAGATTCCGGCATTTGTCATTCAGCTAATTTTTTTTCCATCTCAAAATGCTCGCGTTCAGCCGAAATTTCACGCGTCCAATCTTCTTCACTCGGCAAATAAAGTTGGTATTCGGCAGCAAAAATTTGTTTGCTTTCTTCTAAAAGCGTGTAACGGGCGATTGATTGATTCTTCGGGAGCTCAAAACTAGCCCAATCGTTGGTCTATCATCTTCACCGCGAACTTCTTTTTCAAAATATCGAACATAAAAATCCATTTTACCAATCATTTCGGGCGAAAGTTTTTTGGTCTTTAAATCTATCAAAACAAAACATTTGAGGATGTAATTATAAAAAACAAGGTCAATGTAATAATGATTCCCGTCAATCGAAATTCGTTTTTGTCGCCCAACAAACGCAAAACCTTTGCCAAGTTCGAGCAGGAAAGTTTGCAATTTATCAATCAAACTTTGCTCCAGCGTTTTTTCGAGAAAACTGTTTTTATCGGCAATGTCCAAAAACTCAAAAATATACGGATTTTTGATGAGGTCTTTGGCATCTTCGATAATTTGCCCTTTGCTCGAAAGTTGTAAAACAGCATCTTTGTCTTTGCTCAACTTCAAACGCTCAAACAACATCGAATCAATTTGACGTTCAAGTTCACGCGAACGCCAACCGCTATTGACAGATTCCGCTTCGTAAAAACTACGGGCTTCATCAGTTTTGACCTTGAGTAATAGGCGATAATGCGTCCAACTCAATTAGTCACGCAGTGCGTGGCTTTTTTGAAAAGTTTCATAGAACCTTCGCATATACTTGATATTGCTCAAGTTAAAGCCTTTGCCAAACACTTTAGTTAGCCGTTTTGAAAGTTCAGCGACACTTTTATCGCCATAATCAGCCCGTTCTTTACCCTGCAATTCGTGCTTGACGATTGACTCGCCGATACGCCAGTAGGCTTGCACCATTGCAAAATTGACGGCACGATACGCATTTTTACAGGCTTCGGCGATGATTGCGGAAACTTCGGAAAAAGTGCGCTAAATTCTTGATTCGTGAGGGAGGAAGAGGTTTTATCATTTGACATAGTTTTTTAATTTTCCAACTGATTTTTGAGTGAATTTTTCCAGGCATTTTGTAATTCATCAATTTTCGCCGAAACAACTTCCGCGCCATTTACATTGATTTTCAAACTATCGCCCGAAACTTTTCCGATCACTTCAAATGGACAATTACCGGCGATTTCTTTAACTTCATCCAATTTATCAGCCGAAAAACTGATGATAATTCTCGATGGCGATTCCGAAAAAAGCTGACAATTTGCGTCCAGCTTTTCATTATTCAAATTAATTTCGGCGCCGATTGCATCTCTATTTAAGGAAGAAAAACAACTTTCGGCAATCGCCACGGCGAGCCCGCCATCAGAACAATCGTGCGCCGATTTGAGCAGTTGCTTATCGGCTAATTTGAGACATGTATCCTGAACAAGTTTTTCCAGATGTAAATCAATTTTCGGCACTTCGCCTGATTCGATAAGTTCATCGGTCGTATAGCCCAGAATGGTTTGAGCATATTCGGAAACGCTTAGATCGTCATTGGTGACGCCGAGCAGCGCAATCACATCACCCTCATTTTTGAAACCTTGCGTAATTAGTTTGCGAACATCTTCCAACAATCCAACCATTCCGATGGTCGGCGTGGGCAAAATCCCTTTGCCGTCGGTTTCGTTATAAAAAGAAACATTTCCGGAAATAACAGGCGTTTCAAACACCTGACAAGCTTCGGTAATACCGTCAATGACTTCGGAAAAACTCCACATTACTTCGGGGCGCTCGGGTGAAGCAAAATTTAGACAATTTGTGACCGCGATCGGTTTTGCGCCGACACAGACGTTGTTTCGGGCACTTTCCGCGACAATTAATTTTGCGCCTTCACGCGGGTTGACTGCCGCGTAACGCCCGTTTCCATCCAAACACATCGAGATCGCCCGCCGGGTTTCTTTGACCCGCACGACCGCCGCATCTCCGCCCGGTAAAATCGCCGTATTTGTTCGCACCATCGAATCGTATTGACGATAAACCCAATGCTTTGAACAAATATTTGGAGACGAGAGAAGTTTTTGCAAAATTTCTTTAGTCTTAAGTCTCAAAGTCTGAGGTCTCAAGTCAAGCGATTTGGGACTTGGGGCTTTCGACTTGGGACTCATCGGACGATTATATTTAGGAGCCGAATCGGTGACATCATTGACCGGCAGATCGGCTTCCAGATTTCCATTGTGAAAGACTTTGAGCCGATTTCCTTCGACCACCTTGCCGATCACGACAGCGTCTAACTCCCATTTTTTGAAAACGTCCACCACCTCTTTTTCGCGTCCCGATTTGGCCACGATGAGCATTCTTTCCTGCGATTCGCTGAGCATCATCTCATATGCCGTCATCCCGGTTTCGCGTTGCGGGACGAGCGTTAGATCAAGCTCCAACCCGGTTCCGGCCCGCGACGCCATTTCAACCGATGAAGAAGTTAAACCCGCTGCGCCCATGTCTTGAATTCCGGCAATCGCTCCCGACCGCATGGCCTCTAAACAGGCTTCGAGCAGTAATTTTTCCAAAAACGGGTCGCCAACCTGGACAGTTGGACGTTTTTCCAACGCTTCCTCGTCAAATTCGGCTGAAGCCATCGTCGCGCCGTGAATTCCGTCACGTCCGGTTTTTGCACCAACATACAAAATTGGATTCCCGATACCTTCGGCTTTGCCAAAAAAGATCTGATCTTTGCGGACGATGCCGAGCGCAAAAGCATTAACCAGCGGGTTTAAGCTATATGATTCATCAAAGACGACTTCACCGCCGATTGTCGGTACTCCGAAACAATTCCCGTAGTGGGCGATTCCCTCCACACAGCCTTTCAAAATTGATTTATTGCGGTTGGCAATCTGTTCAGTTGTTTTGCTTGAACCATCCGCTACCGCAGACGGTTCTGACGTTAGAGGTCCAAATCTGAGTGAGTTCATTGCTGCAATCGGGCGGGCGCCCATCGTGAAAACATCGCGCAAAATACCGCCGACTCCGGTGGCCGCGCCCTGAAACGGTTCGATAAACGATGGATGGTTGTGCGATTCGACTTTGAAAGCGACGCACCAATCGTCGCCAATATCAACCACGCCCGCGTTTTCGCCTGGAGGCACGATGACCCGTTCGCCGGTGGTCGGCAAGCGCCCTAAATGCACTCGCGAAGATTTGTAACTGCAATGCTCAGACCACATTACACTAAAAACACCAAGTTCGGTCATCGAAGGCTCGCGCCCCATAATTTCTAAAAGCTTGGCGTATTCGTCGGTTGTAAATCCGTGTTGTTGGATGATTTCAGGTGTGATTGCAGACATTTGATAGACAGTCCTCAGTCGAAAAATTGTAGATACAAATAAACCAAAGAGTTTATGCTTTCCGAAAGATTTTTTCAAATCGGACAACATAAACTCTTAGTTAAAATTTGGTTTGGCCGGTAAAGTTTAGGCTAAAGCCTTCATTCCCATTGCTTCCCACTCTTCTCTGGCGGGACCATAAACGCCGTGAACTTTTAATCCGGCTTGACGCATCAGAACCGTCATTTGTCCGCGATGATGTGCCGCGTGCATCAGAAAACAGGTTAGGCAAAACCCCTTTGTCCAGGTTTCGCCATACATCGGAATTTTGTCAGTTAAATCCTCATCTTTCCAATGTTTGGGCAATTCTTCGTTCAGAGATTTTACTGCTTTTTCAAATCCGGCGACTATTTCAGCAACCGTTTTCGGCGTTTCAGTTTCGGGGCTGGCACCGTCAATTTTGATTCCGGCGTGTCCGAAAAATTCCTCAATGGTGGTGACGATGTGCCACGCCAAAAAGCCGAGCGAACGCCCTGTATCCGTCACTTTCTGATTTAACGACTCATCGGTTAAATCGTTGAAAATCTTGAGTGTTTCGCTCGCTTCGTACTCCCAGACTGCTTGAAAATCCTTGAGTTTTCGATACATAATTTCACCTCCGTTTTAAGTCCCGCGTTTAGGTTTCGAGTGGCGGCTTGAGCCGCTTTCAAATTAGGCAGGGAAGCGGCTCAAGCCGCTAGATCTAGCATCGGACACGCCGATCTTCGGCATACGC
>JANOEF010000695.1:0-5302 GCA_031413075.1 Acidobacteriota bacterium
AAATATCCGTTATTTTTGAAATGCTCCGGCAAGGTCACGACATTAGGAATTGCTGTTCGAAAATGAGTTACCAAATCCCAAACCTTGGTTGTATCAGGTCGGGTTCCGGTCATAAAACTGGATCGAGACGGGGAACAGACCGCCTGCTGAACGTACGCATTCTTGAATACGACGCCCTGTTTCGCCAATCGGTCGAGATTCGGCGAGTGAATGTATTTGGAACCGTACGCACCGAATTCAGGACGCAAATCGTCAACTGCGATGAACAAAACATTCATCTTTTTGCTCGTTTCCCCCTCAATCTTAAGCGTCGGTGCTAATCCCAAAATGATCGTGCAGAGCATTACACAACTGATAAAACGCGACATAATTTTTCCTTCATTTCGTCTCAACATTTCTGTCTCCGGTTATTCGTCCCTAACCAACCTGAAACCCACATTATTTAGCGAAGAATCTGTTGGCGTTTTACTGCGTCCCGCCGCCCGATAATTGGTGCAGTAATTTTCTGCACAGAGCCATGATCCGCCGCGAATCACTTTTTCGTCGCCTTTTGCCGCACCCGTTGGGTTGTCAGTTTTGCCCCATTTGTAATAGTCTTCCTCATACCAATCCTCGGTCCATTCCCAAACATTTCCCGCCACATCATAAAGTCCGTAACCGTTTGGAGCGAAACTCATGACCGGTGCGCGTCCATGAAAACCGTCTTCTTTCAGATCGTTTCTCGGAAAAGTGCCTTGCCACCAATTCGCCACCGGTTTTCCGTTTGGTTTCAGTTCATTTCCCCACGCATATTCGTTTTGGTCGAGTCCTCCGCGAGCGGCATATTCAAATTCGGCTTCGGTCGGCAGACGTTTGCCGATCCATTTCGCATATGCAACCGCATCATTCCACGAAACTTGAGACACAGGCTCATTCGGATTCGGCTTTTTGTCTCCGCAATCAGGATTTCGCCAGCTTACTTTGTCGCATTTTGTCCATCCTTCCGTAATACTGAAAACGCCAGACCAACCGATCTTTTCGCCTTCCGTGACATAGCCCGTCTCTTTGACAAATTTTTCAAACTCGGCGACCGTAACTTCATGTTTGTCCATCCAAAACGCAGCGATCGTGACTTCGTGAACCGGCGCTTCATGCGGCATTCCGTGGTCGCTCCCCATTTTGAATTTTCCGCCTTTGATCAAAATCATATCTTTCGGCTTTTCGCCCGGCGGATTCTTGATTCTTTCAATCGGCGGAGCTTCGTTAGGATTTGCGGATTTTGTTGCAACTTCGTCCCGGTTAGGCATTTGACAAGCGGTATGGTCTTCTCCAGTTTGGACTTTGACCGGCTGCACTTCGGACTTTTGGCAACCGACCGTTAAGAGTCCGCCAACAAAAATTGATACTGCTAAAATTTTGTTAATTGAATTCATTTCTTTATGCCTACAGTTTCGCCTGCTCCAATTTCGGCGCGAGCAAATGAATGATCACGAGCGCAATCAAATATGCCGAGGCCGCAATCGCGAAAATCGGAACATAGCTTCCGGTCGAATCCAGAATCCAGCCGACCAGTTTGGCGATAAACATTCCGCCGATCGCGCCAGCCATTCCGCCGATGCCGACCACTGAACCGACTGCTTGCCGCGGGAACATATCAGATGTCAGGGTAAACAGATTCGCCGACCAGCCCTGATGAGCCGCCGCCGCAATCCCGATCAAAACCACAGACACCCACAAATTTGAGGTGATCGAAGCAAAGACGATCGGAACCACGGCTAAGGCGCAGATCAACATTGCCGTTTTGCGGCTGCGATTGACCGACCAGCCTTGCTTGATAAAATATGACGAAACCCAACCGCCGCCAACGCTCCCAAAATCGGCAATTATGTAGATGATCGCCAGCGGAATTCCGAATGTTTTGAGATCCAACCCGTGTTTTTTGTTAAGAAAGTCCGGCAACCAGAACAGATAAACCCACCAAATCGGATCCGTCATCAGTTTTCCGATGGCAAAAGCCCAGGTTTGCCGATGCGGAAAGAGTCTGGCCCACGCAATTGGAGGTAGGATCTCCTCTTTGTCACTGTTGATGTATTCAAGCTCCGCCGCCGACAGGCTCGGATGTTCTTCGGGTTTGCGATAGAAAATTAACCAGAATATGAGCCAGATAAAGCCGATCGCACCGGTTACAATAAACGCTTCATACCAACCGTAAGTATAAGCGATCCAGGGAACTACGAGCGGAGTCACTAAGGCTCCGACATTCGTTCCGGCATTGAAGATTCCCGTTGCCAGGGCTCTCTCTTTTTTCGGAAACCATTCGGCCACAGTTTTGATGGATGCCGGAAAATTACCCGCTTCGCCGACTCCGAGAATAAATCGGGCAATCATAAATCCGACCACCGAAGCCGAGAATGTAATGGTTGCTGCTTCCCAACCGAAAATCGCTCCGACCAGGCCAATGACGACCGCCCCGATCGGAACTGCCCAGGCGTGCATCATGGCTCCGATACTCCAGACAATAATTGACCACGAAAATCCTTTTTTCGTCCCAATTTTGTCCATCAATCGCCCGACAAAGAGCATGCCGATCGCGTAAGCCGTTTGAAAAGCAAAGACGATCCAGCCATAATCGTTTTCGGTCCAACCGAACTCCGTCGCCAAAGTCGGCTTCAAAATCCCGATTACCTGGCGGTCAATGTAGTTAACAGTCGCCGCAAAAAACAAAAGGGCGCAGATCACCCAGCGGTAATTACCTGTTCGTATTCCTGAACCGTGACTTTCGGACGCGGCTTGATTTTCGGTTGAATTCATTTGTTTTTTTCCTATTTTGCCAAAAAGTCTTCACGAATCGGCGAAAAAATGTCTATTAAAACCACTTCTTCATCAAGCATCGTCGCGCCGTGCCAGTGATTTGAAGGGAAATGTAAAATGTCGCCCGCCGAAACGATACGTTCTTCGCTGCCCAGGATAAATTTCACTTTACCCTGCATAACGAGCGTCATCTGTTCGTGAACGTGACTATGTTCAGCCGTCACGGTGAACGGCGCAAATTTGAGTCGGCAAATCATAATGTTTTGCCCAACCACCATTTGGCGTTCGATCCCTTCCCCAAGATGTTCAACCGGAATAGTATTCCAGTCTGTCACCAATGCCTCTATTTGTGTTGCTTCTCCAATCATAAATTATTGTTGTATAGATCTATTTCAAAACTTCCAGGCTGATTTGCCAGGTTAGTTTTTTGTCTTTTCTGAGTTGAATATTTTCCGCCTGAAAAATTAAATGAAGCGGAATTGCCAACAAAACGGCTTTGCTCAATTTGCTGTCACCCGTCGCTTCGAGCGATGTTTCAAATTGCCAATCGGCGTTGGCTGAAACTTTTAAGGTGCCTTCACGACCTTGGAAAACATCGGTTCGTTTTCCGTTGGTCATCTCTATTTTCGACTTATCCGCCGTAGTTGGGAGCGCAAACCACCAGCGTTTTAGCTTCAAATCTTTGCTCGCGGTCAGCGATTCGGTGCGAATCAATTTATTCCCGGCAATTCGCCAAACGACCTCACTGGTAATTCCCGTTTCAAATCGTTCGCCCGATTTACTTCCGAGTTGTCCCCATTTTTTCCAAACGACGCGGAGTGATTGTCCGTCTTTGGAAGGCTCGATCAATGTTGAACCTTCTCCCGCCACATAAGTTTTTCCGTCTTCTAATTCAAGAAACGGAGCCATTGACGGATAAACTATTTCGACCGTACTGGCGAAACCGGCAAGCCCGTGAGGTGCCGCCAGATAGTCACCGACTCCGGGTTTTGAGCCGGTGGTAATCGGCAATGCGAATTTCAAATTGCCCTGCCGAACGAGCCAGACTCCAAGTTGAAAATCCCTGTCTTTTCTGAAAAACTCAAACCTTGCGACATTTCCTAGATTCGGTTTAGCCGGGAACGCCGTCACCTTTTCACTTTCGAGAGTTTTGATCAAACTCGCGTGGGCAACAATAATTTTGGCAAAACTGGTGGCGATTTGCTGAAATTCACGCTGAAGACTGATATAAGCGTAATTTCCGCGACCGTAGGCGAAAATGTTAAATGTATGTCTGTCGTCAATATACCCACCGCGAATCCAACGCCATGCAAGATGATAAATACTCGCAATATCCGCCATCGGAGCCGGACGAAATTCAGGATTTTCACCCAGGAAAGCAGCAATTTCGAGCGTGTCGAGATAGCTCACCAGTCCCTGACTGCGACCCCAATTGTAGCCATAGCCGTTATCTGAAACCAGATCCCACCAAAGTTTCATTTGGGTTTTGATCGAAGGCTTGAGTTTTTCCAAAATATCTTTGCGTCCGACGACCTCCGCGGCTTTCCAACAAAACCTGACATATTCGTTTGAATAACGATCGTATCGTCCATGGGGAAAATCATCGTCGGCGTAAATCGCACCGTCAAGAAATTGTTTGGCGGCACGTTCCAGCAACGAATCAAGAAAGTTTTTATCCCGCATCACCCCAAACTCGTAACCATAAGCCGCGATCCGCGCCGCGACGCCGAGATAATTTTCGGGTAAATTGATGACCTCGCGTTTGACCGGATCATAGATTCGAGTGGCATCGAGCAATTTTCTCCATTCGTTTTGCTCAGACTCATTCATACTTTGCCAAACGGCATTTTTGCTTAAATCCGTGCCGAAATGCCGAAGTGCCTGAGCGGCGTAAAGTTGCGAAAACGCCTTACCGCCTTTGCGGGATTCATGCAAACCCATTTCGGCAATCAAGCGGGCTGTTTCTTTCCCGGCAATTTTGGAACTTCCGCTGACTTCGCTCTGTGCCGCCACCACTCGCATAAAACTGCCCCAGGTAAATTCCCCGGTCGTGATCGAGCCATTAACTCTCTCGGGCGGAGGATTCAAAGCTTTGATTTCGGCGAAATGAATTGCTACCTCTTTTGCTAAAAAGTCTTTGACTTCTTTATTTAAGTCAGCAGTTGATTTTGTTTGGGCAAAAATCTGAATTGGAGAAACCAAAGTCAAAATGGCAAAAATTTGAAACCAAATAAATATTTTGGACATAACCAATAACTCTTTTAGGCTGCTAGAAAATTTCAATTTATTCTTTTTTTTGTCACCACAGGTGACAGACAATATAGCGTAGCGAGAATCGCTACGAAAGGTCAAAAAGAACATCCCGTCTCTGCAGGAGACGAACATAACACGTTGATTGTTTGTCACTTACAGCGACAAGATACTTATTAAACAAACGTAGGGTGTTTCGCGCGGGCGGCCGTGACCGCGCCGAGCGCGAGGGCGACGACGAAACGTGCGCCGACGAGCCGAC
>JANOEF010000696.1:0-2420 GCA_031413075.1 Acidobacteriota bacterium
GGCCGTCGGTCTGGCAAAAATCGGTGCAACTGTCGGAATTATGGATGCCGATGTGTATGGCCCCAATGTTCCGCTGATGCTGGGTGTGGCAGATCATCAACCCGAAGTTGAAAACGGTCAGCTCAAACCAATCGTGGCACACGGAGTTAAAATGATTTCGATGGCCTTGTTGGCCCCGGCTGATAAACCGATGATTTTGCGCGGGCCGATGCTTCACGGTGTTGTACGTCAATTTTTGAGCGATGTTAATTGGGGGGATCTCGATTACTTAATCGTGGATATGCCGCCCGGAACCGGCGATGTCCAGTTAAGTTTGGCACAGCTCGTTCCGGTTCAAGGTGCAGTTTTAGTCACCACACCACAAAATGTTTCGATTGCGGATGTCCGACGGGCCTTGAAAATGTTTGAACAAGTCGCCGTTCCGGTGCTCGGAATCATCGAAAATATGTCCTATTTTATTCCTCCCGATATGCCCGAAAAACGCTATAACATTTTTGGCGAGGGCGGCGGCAGAAGACTGGCCGAACAATACAGCGTGCCGTTTTTGGGCGAAGTTCCGCTCGGAATGGAAGTCCGCGAGGCAGGTGATAAAGGAACTCCGGTTGTCATTTCTGAACCGAACTCGCCCCAGGCAATCGCATTTATGAAGGTTGCCGAAGAAGTAGCCCGGCATATTTCAATCGAAGCGATGAAGCCCGAGTTAAAGATTTTTAGTCGAGCAAAATAATTGGCGGGGTAAAAACCCAATGTGAATAAATTTGAGGGCGGTCATCTTAATAACCGCCCTCACTAATTCTGTCATGGGAACTGGATAATTAAAGCACCAATCCGAAATCCAAAATCCGAAATCCAAAATGTTTAGATGTCATAATACATCGCAAATTCAAGCGGATGCGGACGCAGGCGAAGCGGATTAATTTCTTTTTCGCGTTTGTAGTTAATCCACTTTTCAATCATTGCTTTTGAGAAAACATCCCCTTTCAATAGGAATTCATGATCATTTTCCAGGGCATTCAAGGCTTCATCCAAACTTCCCGGCAAGCTTGGAACTCCTTTTAATTCCTCTGGTGATAAATCGTAAATATCTTTATCCAGTGGTTCACCCGGATCAATTCGATTTTGTACTCCATCGAGACCGGCCATCAACAAAGCCGCAAAGGTAATGTATGGGTTACAACTCGGATCCGGTGGACGAAATTCAAGTCGTTTAGCTTTTGGACTCGAAGAGAACATCGGAATCCGCACTGCTGCCGAACGGTTCCGGGCGGAATAAGCTAAATTAACCGGAGCTTCAAATCCGGGAACCAGACGTTTGTAACTATTGGTAGTCGGCGCGGCAAAGGCGACAAGCGCCGGTGCATGTTTCAAAAGTCCGCCAATGTAGAATTTTGCCATTTCCGAAAGTCCGGCATATTCATTTCCGGCAAACAGCGGTTGACCTTCTTTCCAAAGCGATTGATGACAATGCATACCTGAACCATTGTCGCCAAAGAGCGGCTTCGGCATAAAGGTTGCAGTTTTGCCATTTGCAAAAGCCGTATTTTTGACAATGTATTTAAACAGCATCACATTATCGGCCGTGTGCAAGAGATTTGAAAATCTAAAGTCAATTTCGCATTGTCCCGCGGTGGCAACTTCGTGATGATGACATTCGACATCAATTCCGACCGAATCTAAAACCAAAGAAATTGCGTTTCTTAAATCAATCAATGAATCAAGCGGTGCCACCGGCACATATCCTTCTTTGGGACGAATATGATAACCCATATTAGGGTAGTCATCGCTCGAGCGGCCGCTGTTCCAATGTCCTTCTTCCGAATTAATTGAATATCCGGCTGAACTTTGATTGTTGTGATATTCAGCCGAATCAAAAACAAAGAATTCGGCTTCCGGTCCGATATTGATAGTATCTGCAATGCCGGTGAACTTGAGATAGCTTTCGGCTCTGACAGCTACCGAACGGGGGTCGAGACCGTAGCCTTCTTTGGTGATCGGATCTACCACATTGGCGATGAGACAAACTGTCGTTTCTTCGGCAAACGGGTCAACCCAAACCCGTGAAGGGTCCGGAACCAATAACATATCGGATTCGTTAATTGCCGCCCAGCCCCTGAGGGATGAAGCGTCAAAACCGAAACCGTCTTCAAAACTGTCTTCGGTAAATTGGCTAATTGGATAGGTTAGGTGGTGCCAGGAACCAATCAAATCGGTAAAGCGGACCGAGACAAACTTCGCCCCTTGTTCTGCGACAAAGTTCAAAACATTTTTTGCGTTCATTAATACTCCTAATTGTTTTCGAGAAAAATAGCTTGAAGGGATGCTGGAGTTTCTGCAAATACAATTACAAACTGATTTTACATCAATCTCTTAAAATTTCAAATCTAAGCCCGATTCCGTTAGAGCAAACGCATCTAAATTTT
>JANOEF010000697.1:0-2570 GCA_031413075.1 Acidobacteriota bacterium
GGCGAAATTTGTTGTTCCTGCAAATTGATCCGCATCGGTTGGCGGTCATTCTGAATAACGGTTTCGGGCTCGTTCCAAGTTTCAGTCGGCATCTGCGAAGTCGCACTAACAAAGCTTAACTTTGTTCCGTCCTGCAAACAAAACTGCAAATTATCATCCGTATAAGTGTTCTGACAAGTTGAGCAAATTTTCATAACTAAAGATACCTTTTATCCTCAAACCGATAGATTTTAAGCTGTTGCCAAGCTCCAAAACACTCTTTATATCGGACAATGAAAATTAAAAAAACCGCTTATCTAATTGCAACATAGCTATTTAAATGAGTTTTCTGAATATTCATTATCTCTCGTAATTGTTGCTTACCTGCTTATTTATTATTACCTGTTAATTTTGGAAAGCTATTTGTATCAAAGATACTCCTTTACCCGTCTTTCAAGCAATTCGCTTTGACCTAAATGGTTGATTTTTACAAATTTTTGCCATTAAATTCCTGAGCTAACTCTATTTGTTTGCGTTGATCATCTTTCTTTTCATCCATAAATTTATTAAACTGTGCCGATTTATTTTTCGGGACACTCAAAGTTTGCCAATCAGTGACGCGAAAATGTTTGGCCAGAAACGTAATTTGCCCGACGTGATAGGCATAATGCGATAACTGGCGATTAATCGCTTCGCAAATCGTATGCGATTGTCCGCGAATGGTGATTGTTTTCTCAAAATCTTTGGCTGTGAGGGGGACAAGTGCCTCAAAAAGCGTTTGCCAACCTCGTTCCCAATCGTCCATCAATGATTCCCGACTGTCATTTGCAATAACAAATTCCCGATCCCGATTCCGAAAATCTTTCTCGCCGTCCGCATCCAAAAACTCCGTCCAACGCGAGATTGCATTTCCGGCAAGATGTTTAATGATCATCGCAATCGAATTGGATTGAGCATCAATCAAGCGGAAAAATTCTTCGTCCGAAACTTGTATGATTGCTTTTTCCGCCAGTTTCTTGTAGTTACCAAATGATGCAATCGCGTCAGTTAGATAGTTTTCGATAATTTGTTTTTTCATTTTCTTTGGCCCTTAAAAAGACTTTTAATCGTTAGTCATCCTCTGGTAATAATCTTTAATATAGTCTTTCATCCAGACTTGCCACCAGCCGATACCGTATTTCTTAGCCTCCTGGTCGGCTTGTTCTGCTGTCCAGCCTTCATACTGCATCCGGTAAACGGCTGCGACAGTCCCGGTGCGGTCAGCGCCACGTTTGCAATGAATGAAAACCGGCTGATTTTCGGATTTGAGGATCTCCTGCAAAATAATTTCGATTTCATAATCTTTGGCCTTGAACCAATTGCTGAGGCGTAAATTAATAAACCGCAAACCTTCGGCTTCGGCAATCATTTTCTCTCGTAAGACACTTTCCTGAGTATCACGAAAATTAATGATGGTTTTGATGCCGAGCCGGGCCAATCGTTTGATACCTTCGGCCGTTGGTTGTCCGCCGCGAAAGATGTTCTCGGTAATTTGGTGAAAATTTGGTAAATCTTCGTCATTTGAATCTTTTTCAGACATATTCGCAATTTTAATTCAATTTCGGAACAAAAGAAATGGAGTTTTCATAATCATTTTTCATTTTTCACTTTTCGCTTTTCATTTTTCACTTTTACTACCCAAATGGATGGTGAAAAACTATTATTTTTGGGTTATCTTTCAATAGTCGAGGCAAACAGGTAAGCACCACTGCACAATTAACAACGGACAATGGACAATGAAGAAAACCCAAAAACGAAAGTGACTCAACTATTTGCAAACTTTTCTTGATTTTCAAAAGGTCGTCAAACTTTTGCTGACCTGCTTAGTAAATTTTCCCTTGCCTCACTATCAGAGGAACAATTATATGTTGATTTATAAACACGATGAGGACGTAAAAGCTTTATTTGAAGCATTTGAGAGGCGCACTTTAACCAAAGCAGATTGGACTCACGCCGCCCATTTGACCGTCGCGCTTTTTTATTGTCTCAATTATCCGTTTGGGACAGCGCGAAATTTGATGCGCGACGGAATTCATTGGCTTAATGATGCACACGGCACACCGAACACCCAAACCAGCGGCTATCACGAAACTTTAACTTGTTTTTGGATGACGATAGTTAAAGATTTTTTAGCTGCCCGTGAATCCGAGAGAAGTTTAGCAGTTTTGGCAAACGAATTGACCGTATCAGTCGGCGATCCACAACTACCGCTCAAATTTTATAGCCGGGAGCTTTTATTTTCAGTCGGAGCGAGAAAGGAATATGTCGCACCCGATTTAATTTCAGACTTATAGAACCTGTTTGCAATTAAGAGTCCGTTTAAATTTTCCTTAAAATCGCTGAAAGCGATAAATTTAATAGCGTGGGGTAAAGCGTGAGCGACACCCCACGAATCTATAAAAATACAATTAGACGCTGTAAGTGTCCAACATTCAAACATTTGTGTTCGTCACTTTCAGCGACGGAATGTTTGTTTTATCTCACGTCGGGATTCACGGACGCTATTAAATTAGTCACCTTCGGCGACAAAAAGGAATAATTTTCTAAATTTA
>JANOEF010000698.1:0-7376 GCA_031413075.1 Acidobacteriota bacterium
GAAAATCTGCGGCTCGTTGAGCGTGATGAAATGCTCGACGCGATCACCAAGCGTGCGCGCCACGATCGCTGCGTAGTCCGCGAACCATTTGGCACTGTCGCGTTCGGCCCAGCCACCGCGGTCTTGAAGCGCTTGCGGTAAGTCCCAGTGATAGAGCGTGACAAATGGCTGGATGTCGGCAGCGAGCAACGTGTCGACCAGCCGCGAGTAGTGATCGAGCCGGCGCAGATTCAGGATGGTATTGAACACTGAAAATCGGTAAAGTTTTGTGTTTCAAGCCAGCCACGGTTTGATCGTTCAAGTTGAGATGCGTCACCTCAACCTCGGCCGGCAAACTTTTTGCATCAACCGCAAAGCCGTGATTGTGAGCGGTAATTTCAACTTTTCCCGTCTCTAAATTCTTAATCGGTTGATTTCCGCCGCGATGTCCGAATTTTAATTTGTAGGTTTTGCCGCCGAAAACCTGTCCTAAAATTTGATGTCCGAGACAGATTCCAAACATCGGCACCTTCGATTGCGTCAATTTTTGGATTTCCGCGACCACCCCGCTCATCGAAGCCGGATCGCCGGGGCCGTTCGAGAGAAAAATCCCATCCGGTTTCATCGCCAAAACTTCATCGGCAGAGGTGTCTTGCGGAACCACTGTGACGCGACAGCCAAATTTTGTAAATTCTCGGAGCGAGTTAGTTTTAATGCCAAAATCGTAGGCGACAACATGAAACTTTGCTTCTTTTGGGGCGGGGTATGCAAAAGTTTTTTCGATTGTAACCGTGCTTGCCAGTTCCCGGTTTTGCATTTCGGGTGATTGAATAACTTTTTCCAAAAGACTTTTTTCGTCTAAATCGGTGGTGGAAATGACGGCTCGCATTGCACCTTTATCCCGGATATGACGCACCAGAGCGCGAGTGTCAATCTGTTCAATCCCGACAATTTTATGACGTTTGAGATATGAGTCGAGCGTTTCTTCGGCTCGCCAGTTCGACGCGATGCGGCTCGCTTCTTTGACCACAAAACCTTCGACCCACGGGCGACGGGATTCGACATCCTGTTCATTAACCCCGTAATTTCCGATCAGCGGATAGGTCATACAGACGAGCTGTCCGGCATAGCTCGGGTCGGTCAAAATTTCCTGATAGCCGGTCATCGAAGTATTAAAAACCATCTCACCAAAGGTTTCGCCCTCTGCGCCAAAGGCTTTTCCGCGAAAGGTGCGCCCGTCTTCTAAAACTAAAATTGCTGTTTTCGATAAATTCATTGGTTCATTGGTTCATTGATTCATTGATTCATTGATTCATGGTTAAAATCTAAAATCAGCTTAGACCAAACAATGATTCAATGATTCAATCAGCCAAGGAACAAATTATTTAATTTTTACTCTCTTCTTTGGCCCGGGTGTTCTTATCAAGGCTCTCATTTAGCTCGTATTCGCCGCTCGGAATCCAACCAAAATTTGACGGCATCCAATAACGAAAAAAGACTTTACCGTAAATATATTTTTCGGGCACCAGGCCCCACACCCGAGAATCAGATGAATTATCCCGGTTGTCACCCATCACGAAATAAAAATGTTCATCAACTTTGGTGGCCTCGAGATTGCCCGCAATTTGATTGTAATTGGCATCCAAATAAAGTTCGTGCATGACTTGACCATTGACATAGACAATTCCGTTTCGCAACTCAACCGTGTCACCGGGCAAACCGATGACCCGCTTCACATAACTTTTATCGGGATCTTTCGGATACCAAAAAACAATAACGTCTCCGCGACTGATATGTCCCCAGCTCACACCCTGAAATTTGTAATAAACCAGTTTGTTGACAATCAGTCTTTCCCCCTGATGAAGAGTCGGGAGCATCGAACTGCCATCAACGACCACCGGCTGGGCGACAAACACAAGGAGCAGCATCAAGACCGAAATGACCAGAATGATGTCACGCAAAAGTTTAATACTTTCAATCCAAAGTCCCTGCCGCGAAACGGTTTTTAATTGACGAACTTCGATGTCTTTGTCATCATCAGCATTTACAACGCCGAACTCAGGCTGTTTTTTTTTGGAAAAATCGAACATAATTACAACTGTCTTCGATGTTTTATCTGAGGCGTTTGGTTGTTTTTTTTGAGTTGCGTGACCTTCGCTGCATCAGGTCAAAAAACCGGACTGCCGGGCAAACACTCGAAAAACAATTTTTATACCCAAACCCTTTCAAAATTAGCTTTTATCTATTTAGTTGTCAAAAACCAAAGGAGTTTTCTGTGAACGAACAAATTCGCCGACTTTTTCCCGCCACGCAAAAATATGTTTATTTAAACAGTGCAGCCGTTTCGCCGATGCCGAGGGTCGCGGTCGAAGCCGTCACCAAACAACTGCGCGATGTGTCCGAAAACGGCACTATCAATATGCAGGACTGGTTGGACACCAAAAAACGCTGTCGGAGCTTGGTGTCGGAAATGCTCAAAGTCAAATTTGAAAATGTGGCCTTTATCCGAAATACTTCGGATGGCTTTTCGAGCGTGGCTAATGGTTTGGACTGGGCCGAAGGCGACAACATCGTCACTTTCGCCCGCGAATTTCCGGCCAATTTTTACGCCTGGAAACGAGTTCGGGACAAATTTGGAGTAGAACTCAGAACCGTTCCCGAAAGAGACGGACGGATTGATTTAGATGAATTTATCGGCTTGATTGATGCCAATACCAAACTCGTTTCGATCAGTGCCGTGCAGTTTAATTCGGGTTTTCGGGCAGATTTAGAACGCATCGGACGGGCCGCACGAGCGGTTGACGCACTGTTTGCAGTTGACATTATCCAGGCCTTTGGCGTAACCGAATTTGATTTACCGAATCAGTTGGTGGACATCGCCTGCGGAGCCTCGCACAAATGGCTTTTTGCGCCCGAAGGTTGCGGGATAATTTATTTGAGCGACCGCGCCCGCGAGCGAATTGAGCCGACACTGGTCGGATGGATCTCGGTCGAAACGCCCTGGGATTTTGATGACTACGAACAGGACTGGAAACCGAATGCACTCGCCTGGGAATCGGGCACCAATAGTTCATCGCTTTTTTACGGACTGGAACAAAGTCTCAAAATTTTGCACGAAGCGGGGGCGAAGAAAATCCAAGTCTATCTCGAAGAACTGACTGATTATCTGTGCGAACTGCTGCCTTCGAAGGACTACCGAATCATCAGTTCCCGCGCCAAAAGCGAAAAATCTCAAATCGTTTCACTGATGCCGAAAGACGGGCAAACGTCGCAGGAAGTAGCAGATTCTCTCCAGCGCAAAAATATCATCATCTCCCCGCGCGGAGTGCGTTTGCGTGTGGCACCCCATATTTTTAACAACTTTTCTGATATTGAGAAATTGATCGAAGAGCTGCCCTAATGCACAATTAACAATGGGCAATGGACAATAGACAATGAAGAAAACCCAAAAACCAAAGTTTCTCAACTATTTGCCAGTTTTTCTTGATTTTTCAATCTGTCGCAAAACTTTTGCTTACCTGCTTAGGTTAGAAATGATCCGTCTCAATCCGCCAAATCCGTGTCCTATTTTTGTTATTCGACCAAGTCAAAATTAATGATAGAAACCTTATCCGAAACTAATCTCCCCGATTGTTGCCAAAAACTGATCGCCGCTGATGCAGATCTATCGCGTATTTTTGCAAACTACGGCGCACCTCCGCTCTGGGATCGCGAGGCAACTTTTGCGACCCTTGTTCATATCATTTTAGAACAACAGGTTTCGCTGGCCTCGGCTCGTTCGGCTTTTAACAAATTAAAGGAAAGATTGGGTGTAATCACTCCGCAAGGGGTTCTGTCATTGAACGATGAAGAATTAAAAGCCTGTTATTTTTCGAGACAAAAGACGCTTTACGCGAGGCATTTGTCACAGGCGATCTTGAATCAGAATTTAGACCTCGAAGCCTTGCCCGGTCTTTCTGACGAAGAAGTTAAGGTGCAGCTCAAACAAATCAAAGGCATCGGCGATTGGACGGCAGAATGTTATTTGCTGATGGCTCTCTTGCGGGTGGATGTGATGCCGAGAGGCGACATTGCATTGCATGCCGCTTATCAAAAACTGAAAGTACTCGAAAAACGTCCGACTTCGGAGGAGTTTATCAGATTGGCCGAAAAATGGTCGCCGTATCGGTCGGTGGCGGCACGACTGCTCTGGCACTTTTACCTGTCACAACGGAATTTGCCAAAAATATTGTCTGCATCTTGAATTTTCAATTCCGGGCGCGAATCGCTATACTCGCTAATTGGGGTTTTTGAAGATGAAAATTGCAGTTGCCATGAGCGGGGGAGTTGATTCGTCAGCCGCCGCCGCTTTACTCAAAGAACAAGGACACGAATTGGTTGGTTTCACAATGCAATTGTGGAATCAGCGCCGGCACATCAATGTGGACGAAAACGGTGATCCGTTGCCGAGCCGTTGTTGTTCGCTTGACGATGTTTATGATGCTCGTCGGGTAGCAGAAAGTTTAGGGATTCCTTTTTATGTGTTGAATCTCGAAAAAGATTTTGAACGCGATGTAGTCGAACCGTTCGTCAAAAGCTATCTCTCGGGTGAAACGCCGATTCCGTGTGTCGCCTGTAATTCGCGTCTGAAATTTGCCTCATTAGACCGTATGGCGCAAAGTCTGGGTTGCGACAAAGTGGCCACCGGCCATTACGCCCGGGTCGAATATGACGAAAAAGCCAATCGTTACCGGCTCTTTCGCGGTAAAAATCATTGGAAAGATCAATCGTATTTTTTGTGGGAATTGACCCAGGAACAACTCTCGCACGCTTATTTTCCGCTCGGCGAAATGTTAAAGAGTGAGGTTCGCGACATCGCCCGCGACGCCAATCTTTATACGGCAGAAAAACAAGAATCGCAGGAAATCTGCTTCGTTCCCGACGGTAAATATTCTGAATTTATTGACCGTTATTTAGATCATGAAAATCGCTCTGATGAAATTCCCGACAAGGGCGAAATCGTCAATGCGAAAGGTGAAAAGATGGGCGAACATACCGGCATTCACCGATATACCATCGGACAACGCCGGGGACTCGGCATCGCACACGAAAAACCGCTCTATGTAGTCCAGATCGAACGGCTCAAAAATCAAATCATTGTCGGTGAAAAAGATGAACTTGGATCACTGGAATTTATTGCCAAAGGCGTCAATTGGGTAGCCTTCGAGACACCGATTGAACCGGTCCGCGCCAAAGTCAAAATCCGCTACCGCCACGAACCGGCGATGGCCTCAATTTATGCGTTGCCTGACGCCCAGGCCCGCATCGTCTTTGACGAACCGCAAGACTCCGTGACGCCGGGACAAGCGACGATTTTCTATCATGACGAAGAAGTTGTCGGGGGCGGGTGGATTATTCGAAACAATGATTGAAATGTATGATTCACGCTTTGAGGCCAATGGCATTAAGTTAAGGAAATTTAGCCGCCGATTCTCGCCGATTTCGCGGATAAAACAAAATCAGATTCGCGTTTATTCGCGTTTATTCGCGGGCAATTTCTTTTCTTAAAATTGTTAAACTAAAGTTATCTGAATGCCATTGGCCTCAAGGCGGCTAACCTATTGATCGGCAAGCAACTTTCCGCCTGAAGGCGGGACTCATAACTAAGATTCCGCCGGTTTTGGACACGGAATAATAGTCGCCTTATTGAGTCGGACAGGCTTCAGGGGTTTCTCGCCTTCGACCGGCATTGCATTGATCGCGTCAACTACTTCCATTCCTTTAGTTACCCGGCCAAACGCGGCAAAGGTCCCGTCCAAATGCGGCGAATCACGAACCAGCATAAAGAAACTTGAGGCCGCGCCGTTGGGCGTCTCGGGACGCGCCAGCGAAAGAATTCCGCGCTCATGCTTGATCAGGCTCGGCTCGTCACGGACAGTCCGGCGAGCGTGGGCGAGCAGCTCCGAAGTTCTTTGGAGCTTGGTAAAAACATTCCCGCCCTGCACCACAAAACCAGGCACGACCCGGCTGAACACCGTTGTATCATATGCTTTTAGCCACACCAGATTAAGAAAATTACGAACCGATTCGGGTGCGCTTTCAGGAAACATCTCAAGTTCAATGAGACCCGCTTCAGTCTCAAATTTGATACATTGCTCCCGCATTTTTTCGACCGTTGCGTTGTCAAACGGCTCTTTCGGCGTGCTTTCAGTTGGACGTGAATTAATCTTTTTGGCCGGCGGCGGCGGGTCAGAAGTCTGGGCGTAAATTGGAGTGCTTAAAGCGATTAGAAAAAAAATGGCGACGGTTAAATTTTTCATCGTTTCAGAAGTCGGTAAAAAAAGTAAGTGACCCAAAGTTTAGCGTTTTTTTGAAAAATTTGCTACATCTTCGGGTCACTCTTAGCTTTTTACTTTTGATTGGCTTAAAACGGGAGCCGACTTTTCAGCTCAGGTTTCGGAGCTTGTTTAACAGCAGTATTTGCTTTCGCCCCGTTTTTGCCCACGATGTAGCTATTCTTGGCCCGAACAATCGCATTGGTTCGATCAACCCTAACTTTGACCTGTTTGCGTTGGCCGGATTGACCTTCTTTTTCAGGGTAGTAGCCGATGCTGTATTGTCGGCGGAGTTCTTCGGCAATACCCGCAAACGCGGCATCTAAATTATTTGTTGTGCGCGCATCAAAATTTCGGCCACCGCTGACGCCGGCTAAATCCGTCAAATATTTTTTGGCTTTTTCGTATTCTTCTTTGCTTGAACCCCCCATCGTACCGCCGCCGATATTAACATTTCCGCCGGTGATAATGGCCCCGAGAATTTGCCCGAACACGCCCCCACCGCCACCTGAACGGCGATTTGATGTGGTGCCGCCCGATCCATTATTCATATCTGTATAAGTATCGTAACGAATCGGATAAATCATCGCGTCAAGTTCTTCGGCATTTTTGATCGTGCTTTGGTAAGTCGCGCGTTTGGAGGTCGTATCAACTCCATCGGTAAAAAGCACAATCGCTTTGCGTCCTTCGATTTTGCGCAGTTCATTCGCAATCGCGTAATCAACCGCTTCATACAAACTGGTTCCGCCGCCGAAACGTACTTGCTGGATGGCATTTCTCAAAACCGCGCGGTTGTTGGTCGCTTGGGCTAAAACGTGAATTTTTTCGTCAAAGGAAATGACTGTGACCCGGTCGTCCTGACGGAGCTGATTGACAAAGGTGATCGCCGCATTTTGAATTTCTTCGATTTTGAACTGGGTCGAGGCACTGGCATCAATCAATAAAACCACGCTAAAAGGTGTTTCGAGCGAGGCAAAATATTCAATCTGTTGCGGTGCGCCGTCCTCAAAAATCTGAAAATTCTGCTTTTGCAAGCCTGAAACAAATCTCCCGTCGCGGTCTAAAACAGTAACTGGAATCGTC
>JANOEF010000699.1:0-1858 GCA_031413075.1 Acidobacteriota bacterium
ACGCTCGACCGGAAAAGTAAAATCTTCGAGCAATGCCGAAGTGCCTGTGGCCCGCATCCCTGCTACCGACGGATACATTCCCTTGCGGATTTTCCACATCAAATCCTGCTCGGCCGGAATCAGCGAAAGATTTGGTTCAAAAAGTATCGGTAGTTTGGCAAAAACCGGTTTGGCGATTTCGACCGTCTCGGCGAGTAATGATGCACTTGCTTCTTGAAATTCAACCAAAATGGCGGCGGACTGAGCGGACAAAGTTTTCAAAAACTCAGGAACGCCGGGCATCTTTTCGACCGAGCGCAACGAGGCTCTGTCCATAAATTCAAGCGCGACCGCACCCGTGTTTTTTAAATCAAAGATCGCATTACAAGCCGTTTCAGAACTTTCAAAATATAACATCCCGGTAGTTTTGAATGGTAAATCGGGTAATGTATTTAAAACAGCTTCGGCAATAAAGGCGAGCGTTCCCTCTCCGCCGATAATCAAATGCGCCAAAATATCCAACGGATGCTCAAAATCAAGAAACGCGTTCAGTCCATAGCCGACTGTATTTTTCTGTTTGTATTTTTGACGAATCTTTTCAGTTAAATCTGAATTTGCCCGAACTTCATCTCTTAAATGAATGAGACCTGCGGCAATTTCCGCTGCTTCCGTCTCAAATCGGGCATAATCCGCTGTGTTTTCGGTATTAAAGACGAGTCCGCCGGGTAAAATAAAAGTCAGATATTTCAAGGTATGATACGAATTGTTGACCACTCCGCAGCACATCCCGCTGGAGTTATTGGACAATATTCCGCCCATCATCGCGGCGTTGATCGAAGCGGGGTCAGGTCCGATCTTGCGCCCGTATTTTTTGAGCCTCAAATTAACGTGCGCCCCAATCGCCCCGGGTTCGAACCGCACCGTTTGACCATTATTTTCAGGCGTTATCTTTCGCCAATAATTGCTCAGATCCGCTAAAATTCCGTCTGTTACACCCTGCCCGGAAAGGCTTGTGCCTCCGGCCCGGAAGGTCAAATTAATATTGTTTTGATGGGAAAATCGGAAGAGTTTTTGCACCTCTTCAGTTGTTTTCGGCTGAACTACCGCGGTTGGAATGAGATAAAAATGGCTGGCATCGCTGGCGAAGGCGTAGCGGTCAATCAATCGCGTTTTGACTCGCTCGGCCGGCAATATTTTGCTTAAACAATTGTGCATTAACTTTTTTGATTCTGACTAATAATTACTTACTGCAAATTCGTTCTAAAAGCAATCAAAGCCGGGCTGATTGTGTATAATAGGTAAAACTATGAAAGTAAATCTGGCGGAAAAATTTGCGTTAATAAATGAGCATTGGCGGCCAAAAGTTGTCGGCGAACTCAATGGTCAGGAAGTAAAACTGGTCAAATTTCAGGGCGAATTTCCGTGGCATCATCATGAACATGAAGACGAAATGTTTATGGCGCTGAAAGGCCGTTTCCGCATTGAATTTCGGGATCAGACGGTTGAATTAAATGAAGGTGAATTTTTGATAGTTCCGAAAGGGGTCGAGCATCGTCCGGTGGCGGAGAATGAAGTGGAAGTTTTGTTATTTGAACCGAAAAATGTTTTGAATACAGGAAATGTTGCAGATACTGAATTTACCGCACCCGTTGGAGATAAACTTTAGCGGCAATTGCAAATTAGCGGGCGAAAGTTGAAAATAGAAAAATGTCAGAATTAAATGATCTATATCAAGAAGTAATTTTAGACCACAACAAAAATCCGCGAAACTTTCGTGAGATCGAAGATGCGACAAATAAAGCTGATGGACATAATCCGTTGTGCGGCGATCAACTAAAGGTTTATATCAATGTGGAAAATGGAATCGTGACCGATGTCG
>JANOEF010000700.1:0-1773 GCA_031413075.1 Acidobacteriota bacterium
ATGTTGAGCAACTAAACGAGTTATTCATCCGCATCGGAGCCAACGAATCTTGGGTAAATACGTTGAGGCGACCGAGAAGCTCATCTATTTCGTCGGTTTTGGCTAAAAGTCCAAGTTTTTTATGTAGAGCCTGGGCACCTCGCCCGCCGAGCAATACAAAAACAATGTCACCATTTTTTTGGCTGGCAATTTTTTGCAGTTCCTCAAACATGGCATTTCCAATGGCGGTTTCGTTTTCAAGTATTTCATATTTAAGTTCATCGGGTTTAACCCGTGAAAAAAACCTCGTATCATCAACCCCCAACCAGACATTGCCGCCGCTTTGTCGGCGATTTAACTTTTTTAATTTTGGATGCGACATTTGCTAAAATATTTCAGAACCTTGTAAAGTGGTAAAACCAATTTTATTTTTACATATCAAAAATAAAATTACAAGTCCTCATAAAATATAATAATTTGTCGTAGAGAGTGTCTAGTATGGCGGCTTTTCTTGACTCTTAAGGGGAAGATCATGAAAGCTTAAAAACTGAAATTGGTATAACCTTTACAAGGCTAGTCATCACTAATAAATCCAGTTTTTGAATACAATGACACGAGGTTATCGAAAATTTGAGAACTTCTAAAGCGCTAAGGTATTCTTAACCGAAAAACTTAGTTAATTTCCATTAAATTACCAGTAGTTACAGTTTGTTGCTATTAAATAATTATCCACCAACGTGAACATTTGGGCGGCGTTCGGGATCATCCTCAGCTTGACGCAAAATTTCGCGAGTAACCGGCGCCGTGTCGCCTTCGCCAAAAATAATATAACGGATCAAATAAGCAATCGGGTTCCCCTCGCTCCAGCCAAAATAAACATGGGGGATTTTACCGGTTTTATCGCGCAAATGCATCAGCAATCCGGCGATTGCGTTTGGAACAGCTGGTGCTTCCGTGCGGAGGATTTTGTAACCTTCAACGTCAAACCCATGGATTTTCAGTTTTCCTTTGAATTCGGATGCATCCCCTAAATCAATTTCATAAAAAACAATTTGATCTCCTGATGGAATATGATTATCAACTCTTTTTTCATGTTCCTTAAAACGATATTCAGCCACATCCCCTACTTCACGACGATTGGTCACGATTCGAATTTCGTCCTTACACATTTCATCAATAAATCTTTGTGCCTGTTCGTCAAATTCAATATCATCAATTCTAATTTCAGTTGAACGAAGGGCACGAGAAAGGAATGAAGCCACTACAATTCCTATGATAAACAACGAAGCAATTTTAATCCCATCCGGGCGTTCGACAATATTTGTCATTGTGGTATAAACAAAGACAATTGCAATAATTAAAAATGTCCACCACCATTTGTTTTTTCTCCGCAAGGCAGAAAGTGTGACTGCAATTGCGGCCGAACTCATCAAAACCAACACGCCGGTGGCATAGGCGCCCCCCTGAGCTTCAACATTTGCTTCAAAAACCCAAGTTACAAGAAAACAAATTGCTGTAAAAACAAGAACTAAAGGTCGGCTTGCTTTCGCCCAATTGGGAGCCATCCCATAACGCGGCAAATATCGCGGCACAATATTCAAAAGTCCTGCCATGGCACTTGCGCCCGCAAACCACAGAATCACAAATCATTCGACTGACCGCCATGCCGCTCCAGCGTGCAGCCCGTGCGGAACGTGGAACGCGCCGGAGCGCACACCGCCGCCTGGGTGTAAGCCTGCCGGAAATGCACGCCCTCGCGGCGGAGACGATCCAGATTGGGCGTCCGGACATGGG
>JANOEF010000701.1:0-8182 GCA_031413075.1 Acidobacteriota bacterium
GAAATTTACTTCTCATTCAGCGGTGCGGGAAATTTATTGATTACGGATTCCGAAGGCAAAAAAGTCGGTTTCGACAGCAAGCAAGGGACAGAAATAAATCAAATATCCGGTGCGGAAACTATTTTTGATGACGGCGGATTGGGTTTTGATTACTCGCCTGTTTATGTTTTGCCTCATAACGCTAAGGCTAGAAATCCTTATCAAATAAAAATTTCGGGCAAAGATTTGAATAAAGAAACCGATGCCGATTTAGAGATTTCCCTTCCGCATTTAGTCATCGGTTTTGAAGATATTTTGCTTGATCAGAATGAAGATTTAATCGTTTCAGTTTCACCTGACGGCAAATCGCTAAGTTTTACCGCAAGTGCGGATAGCGAAACTCCAAATATTTTTATTTCTACAGAAGATGGAGCTGACAAACCGAGTTATAGCTTTGAGGTTGGCGGAATAATTCTTGATGCCGGAAAAACTTTGACGATGACAATTGATTTGGAAAAAGGGAAAGTTTATTTCAAAGATAACGATCGCAACGAAGATGTTTATAAGATCCATTTTGAACGCATAAACGCGGATGGTAAAAAAATCAGATTTGACCAAAACCTTGAAATGAAAGGCACTGACAATTTTGAAGTTGAAATTGATAAATGGAGCGAAAGAAATCCGCCTTGTATTAAGGATGATGATGACAATGATGGCTTTGAAGACGAACCCTGTGGGGATGACAAACGATAAATTTATGAAATTACTCATCGTCGAAGACAATCCCCAAATGCGCCGTTTGATTAAAAGCGTTGTTTCCGACATTTCCGATGAGGTAGCCGAATGTGGAGATGGAGCAGATGCGCTTAAAGCCTATACGGATTTTCATCCCGACTGGGGTTTTGATGGACATCAAAATGCCGAATATGGATGGCTTAACTGCAACACTCAATATCAAAAACTCTTTTCCCGATGCGAATATCTGCATTGTCACCGATTACGGCGACTGCAAAACAAAGGATGCGGCCCGAGATGCGGGAGCTAAGGGCTATGTGCTGAAGGAATATCTCTTTTCACTTCGCAATGTTTTATTTGCCGGAAGCTGATGTATATTTCATGAGATGCCTACGATATTTATTTTGAACAGATAAACGCCGACGGATCAATAATTCATCTTGACGTAGCCGATTTGCTAAATTTTGATTAAGGAAATTCAATGTATTGAAGAGTTGTCGTGATGTTGTTTACCGTAGAGACGCGATGCATCGCGTCTCTACGCTTTAAAATTCCGGGCCGTTGCGATTATTTAACCTTCATTCCTAATTCTTTCACTAAAAATCCATAAACATCCACCTGCTCCTGAATTACCTTGGCGGTCGGTTTGCCTGCACCGTGTCCGGCATTGACTTCGATTCGAATCAGAATCGGTTTTTCACCGCCCTGAGATTCCTGCAAAGTCGCCGTATATTTGAACGAGTGTGCCGGAACCACGCGGTCATCATGATCGGAAGTGGTGACCAAAACGGCTGGATATTTGCCTCCTTTTTTGATGTTGTGGAGCGGGGAATATTTATACAATGCCTCAAAATCGGTTTTGTCTTTGACCGAACCGTAATCTGAAGTCCAGGCCCAACCGATGGTAAATGATTCAAAACGGAGCATATCCATGACACCCACTGCCGGAAGGGCCGCGCCGAAAAGTTCAGGATACTGGTTCAGGGTTGTACCAACCAGCAATCCTCCGTTTGAACCGCCGGAAATGGCTAATTTGGCGGGTTGAGTATATTTATTGTCAATCAAATATTTCGCCGCCCAGGCAAAATCATCAAAAACATTTTGTTTATTAAGCCGGCTTCCGCCTTTCCACCAGGCGTCACCGTATTCCGCTCCACCGCGAAGATTCGGCATCGCAAAAATTCCGCCCATTTCCATCCAGACCAGCCGGGAAACCGAAAAACCCGGCGTCATATTGACATTGAAACCGCCGTAACCATACAACATGGTCGGGTTGTTACCATCAAGTTTGAGCCCCTTTTTATGGACGATGAACATTGGAACCCGGGTTCCGTCTTTGGAGTTGTAAAAAACCTGTTTGACCTCGTAATCATTGCGATCAAAATCAACTTTTGATTCGCGAAAAACCGATGATTTACCGGTTTTCATATCATAGCGAAAAATGGTGGGCGGTGCGTTAAAGCTTGAATATGAATAAAAAGTTTCAGAATCAGCGCGTTTTCCGCCAAACCCGCCGGCCGAACCGATCCCGGGTAACTCGACATTTCGGACAAATTTGCCTTTTAAATCGAAAATGCGGATTTGGGTATAGGCATCCTTCAGGTAGTTAGCGACCAGTTGATTATTGAACGTTCCGACGCCGCCCAGGGTTTCGGCCGCTTGCGGAATAATTTCGCTGATTTTGTTGCGGTTAGCAATATCAACGGCGATCACTCGTTTGCGCGGAGCATCCTTGTCGGTCGAAAAATAAAAAGTGGTGCCGACATTATCAATAAATGAATAATCATTTTCCAGATTTTCAAAGATCGGCATTACTTTGGCGTTTGCGGCTTTCAAATCTTTGTAATAGACCATGTTTTGCGGTCGAGTTCCCTGACCGACGCTAATGATCAAATAACGTCCATCTTCGGTGACGCCTCCGCCAACAAAATACTCCTTGTTATCAGGCCGTTCATAGATTAAAACGTCGTCCGAATTGGGGGTTCCGAGTTTGTGATAGTAAAGCTTTTGGAAGAAATTTTGATCACGTAACTCACTGTTTTCCTTTGCTTTAGGAAACGCGGAGTAGAAAAAACCTTTCCCGTCAATCGTCCACGATGAAATACCTTGCCGACGTTTTTCCAATTTATCCTCTAAGTATCTTCCGGTTTCAACCTCCATCACTTTCCATTCGGTCATATCGGAACCACGAGCGGAGATGCCGATTGCGACCAGTTTCCCGTCGTCCGTAAAAACAGTTCCGGCGAGGGCCACCGTTCCATCGGTCGAGAATTTATTCGGGTCCAGAAAAACCCGGCCGGGATCGGTCGCAGATTTGGCAATATACATTACACTTTGGTTTTGCAGACCGTCATTTTTTGAATAGAAATAGTTTTTTCCGACCTTGAACGGAGTAGAATACCGCTCATAATTCCAAAGTTTGGTGAGCCGGTCTTTGATCGCCTGACGAGCCGGAATCTGCGATAAATAAGCATCAGTAATTTTGTTTTGAGCCTCGATCCAAATGCGCGAATCCGGTGCATCCGGGTCTTCTAACCAACGAAACGGATCGGCGACTTTGGTGCCGTGATAGTCGTCAATCTGGTTGACTTTTTTTTGGGTTGGATACTCAAATTTTTGACCGAAAATAGTGACAGACATAAGTGATAAAATAAACAAAACGCAAGCTGCTCGATGTGTTGATTGAAACATTTTGACCTCTCGGGAAAGATTTTTTACAAGTTTTAGAGAGTTTACAACAATCTGGCGCAAAATGAAAAGAGACCGCCATGTCTGACAGTCTCAGCATTTTTGGTTTAATTACTTAAACTAAAAAAGAAATCTAAATCCAAACCGCACACCGCGTGGAGCCTGGAAATTTTGGGGAAGGTTGTAACGTTCATCTTTGTTTCCGGGGGTATTGGCATACGCCAATATCTGAGCCGAAGTCAAAGTGCCGTTGAAAAATGCGCGGGTGACGCATCTCAGCGGAGTATCGCCCGCGGCAACCGTCGCACAGCCAAGGTTAGCCGGTGGGAAATTACTCCGGGTGATGGTTTCACGACGCGAAAGTTCGCCGGCTTGATTCCATAAATTCAAAACATTGATATCTAATGCTACGGCAAAACGATTATCTCTGCCGAATTTGTATTTATGGGTCAAACTGACGTCGGTTTGTGAAAACGGATCAAGTCTGCCTAAATCGCCGCGATTCGAGACAATCTGTCCACTGACGATGGCAATGCGGGTTCGAGTTGTGACCGGGGTTCCGCTGCCGATTTGATAAAAGGCATTGAAACTGGTTGCGTTCGATTTGCTTCCCCACCAATCAAACAGGTAATTACCCGAGAATTTGAAGAAGTGAGTACGGTCAGTCGGTAATAATCCATCATCTACCTTGCCGTCAGTCGTGAAACCGAGGAAAGGTAAATCGAAATAACGGCTAACTGCCGGACTGTTTCTGCCGACTCCACCCGCTTGCCGTTGGGCCTCATCAGAACTGGCCGAACCTGAATAGTTACCAAAAAGGCGACTCCAGGTGTAGCTGGCATCCATCGAAAAATTAGTAAAGCGTTTTTGAACCCGGGTTTCGACGCCGTCAAAAATCCGCTTGGCTTTCACCGCAACAGCTCCCGGAATCGGATATCTGCCACAAGCCGGTTGGGCGCAGGCGCCTTCGCCGGGATTGCCGATATAATAATCTTCACTATCGGTCAAATCATGAAAACCAATATCATCAATGGCCCGGATGATGTTTTTGTGGGTGTAACGACCCTCTAAAATAAAACCTTCACCAAAGTCATAGGCCGTTCCAAAAGTTAATTCAGCCTGTTGAAAGGGTTTGATATCCGGATCAATTCGGTTGTCCGAAGGATCATTGGATGGTTTTCGTTGATCCTGAAAGCGGATATTATTGGCCAACACACTGGCTCGGGTATAGGAGAAAATATCCGGATTAACTACGATAAAATCATAGACATCCTGAACTTCGCCGCCGAATGAACCACGTGGCAATTCAAATTTGAAACGGTCAAAGAAACGTCCGTAACTACCAAAAACTTTCCATTTTCCGTTCCCCAGCACATCGAAGGCGGCTCCGATGCGCGGAGCAAGTTTAGTTCCCCAACCAAATTGAATACCCGGGGCACCGGCTCTGAACGAAGGAACATCTTCATTTTCGGCGCGGATACCGGCATTAATGGTTAACCGGTTGTTGATTTGCCACGAATCCTGCACAAAGATCGCGTGATTGGTATTGCTGGCTGCGCCGAATGTTCCAATCAGGGCTAATTGTCCATATCCGATCGCTCCGGCAGCTCTTTCAGCTGCGGTTGGACGAGTGTTTCCGGCGGCATCAAAGGTAGTTTGGGTTGCGCCGATATTAAAGGTTAAAGTTCCCAAAGTGACGTTACTAATATCTACATCATTACTGATATGAGTATATTGATAACCGAACTTAAAGTTATGTCTGCCCCCCCAATTATTCAGATACAGCCCGGCCGAGGCATCAAACGACTTCCGGATGGAAATATCTTTGTTAATAAAAGTGTTTGACAAAACATTGAGATAGCCGGCATTTCCGGCCGAACAAGCGGTGTTAGGGCAAGCGTATTGAGTGACAGCCGGAATTCCGTAGCCATATGCACCTTTCGGAGCATTAAAGACTTTTTCGTTCAAATAGCCACGACCAAAACGAGCATTAAACGACCACATTTGATTTGGAGTATAAGTTCCTTCAAAGTTGAAGTTTTGCGAAGCATCGCGTCCACCTAATTGGATTTGATTAGCCTCAGGCGGGGCGCCTCCGGCCAGTTGGGCAAAGGTTGGCAAAACGCCGTGAACAGTGCGCGGATTGTAAAGATACGTTCCGGCTACTTGTAATTTGTCAGAAATTTGTCCGTCAAGCCGCACAAAATTGTAATCGCTTTTGAGTTTCGAAGCATAATTGAATGAATTTGCCCCGGCTTGCCACGGTCGGGTTATATCAGAATACTGCGGCGAAGCACTGACAAAATAAAACAACCGATCTTTGACGACCGAACCACCCGCATAGAAAGATGGATACATATTAGTAAATCTATCCCTTTGCGGTTGAATGTAACGGTTCGCAGCCGTCGCGGAAATAGAAGTACTGGTATCAAGTACTTGCCGATTTCTGGCGAATAATTTGCTGGATTCGATTTGTTGTGATATTTCGCCGTGAAACTCGTTGGCCCCACGTTTGGTGACAACGTTGATCACGCCGCCGGTGGCCCCGCCGAATTCAGCTTCAAATCCGTTTGATTTAATTTGAACTTCCTGAATCAACTGAAACGGAATATTGTTACTGTTATTAAGAGTTCCGTCACGGAAATTGGTCACGTCCTGACCATCAATGACAAAACTGTTTTCGGAACCTGAAGCTCCGTCAATCTGGTAACCGCCGGCAGTTGGCTCGGTCCGAACCGGGGCGGCGGCCTTTAAAGCTGTCGCAAAATTGTTTCCTTTCGGCAGGTCTTCAAGTTTTTTAACCCCCAAATCGGTTTGAATTTTGCTGCCGGAAGTGTCAATCGTCGCAACTCCTTCAGAGGTTACATTGACGACCGCTCCAACCGATGCTTTCAGTTCAGTATCCAGATTGGATGTGTTTCCCAAGGAAACATTGACATTATTTTTGGTAACTTTATCAAAATTACCTGCCGAAACGACTATTGTATAGCTCCCCGGCGGCACTTGTTGAAGTCGGAAAAATCCATCTTCATTAGCAATTACTGTACGGCTAAAAGCATTTCCGGTGACAACGATTGTCGCACTCGGAATGATAGCGCCATTTTGGTCCTTGACTGTTCCTTCGATAGCTCCGGTTCTCTCTTGTCCCACCACAAAAAGATTGAGACATAACAGAATCGAAAATATCCAGGTGACAGAGCTAATTTTTTTTATCATTTTTTTACTCCTTTATAAATTTTAGCTTGGTCTGGAGCCAGGGTTTTCGTTTAAATTGTCATCTTCACAAATTGGAAGTTCTTCATAATTAAGAAAGACAATTTTCGGAAACGATGCTCCGTTTTCTAATTAGCGCAAGAGCTATGCCTTTGTTGGTTTAAAGTGAAGATTCGATTAAATTTGGCAATTTGGTCGGCTATCATCGGTAAGTTTTGAATAGGTTTACTCGGATTCTCCAAAATTCCAATGAAATTCATTTTTTCCAATTTCACATTTTGGAAGTTTAAGAAAACAAAAAAAGTTTGAGTGGCCGGAGTCACTCAAACTTTTAGATTTTAAACACCAGGTCCGACTTAGTTTTGGTGGAAAGAATTAGCTTTGACGACATACTTTTGCCAGAGAAATTCCAGACCCCGGGCGGCTAATTTGGTGTCAAAATTTGACAGCTTGTGGAGTTGGGAGCGAGCTGCCTCGCGGTCTCCCCGGTCTATATAACTGAGTGCCAGATTAAACAAGGCATGGTTCCAATCAGGACGCAGACGCACCGCCTCCAAAAATTGCTGATGAGCATCTTTGGACTTTCCCAGGAGCCCTAACGCGACCCCTAGGTTATTGTATGGTTCGGCAAATTCAGGGGCAATTTTAATAGCCTTTTGAAAATCCTCAGTAGATTGCCGAACCTTGTTGAGTGCAATCAAGGTCACTCCGCGATTATTCAGTGCATAGGCAGAGTGGGGATTAAGCTCGACTGCTTCATTGAGAAATGTTAGCGATTCTGCAAACCGCTTCAAACGATAGAGCGCATTTCCCAAATTCACTCGAGAGACGGAATCGGACAGATCGAGTTCGACCGCCCGTTTTAAAAATGGGAGACTTTCAGCAAACATTCCACGATTATAAAAAGTCTCGCCTAAGGCGGAGTTTCCGAACTGGTGATCGGGACTCATTTCCAACAATTTTTGCAAAACCGAAATTGCTTCATCGTATTTGCCGATCCGATTAAGTGATTGACCTAAATTATAATGTGTCTGGAGGGCATTTGGGGCCTGAGAAATCACTTGCCGAAAATCTTTGATGGCCTCTTCGTAATTTCCCAGAAGCGCTTTTTTAACCCCGACATCATTGAGTTGAATAAGTTCAGATGAAACATTTTCAACCAACGAGACAATCGGTTGATCGTTTTTTTGATTGTTTTGGGCAGATGCCACGGTCAAAAGAATTGTCCCCAACAAGATATAAATAATAACTTTCATAATTACCTCTTTTGAAGCAGCAGAGACAACTCTGCCGTCTTCTTTGTCTATGAATTGATACAAAGAACAAGTAGTTCGTATTAATTGTGGCAGAATCCAGACTTTTCCTCTCAGGCCGCGAGCCGGCTAAAATGTTCATCTCCAATTGGAGTCAGGTTGTCCTTGATAGAATTTTTATAAATTTCGTCTTCATGAAAGATTGGAGCATTGACGACATCATTTGCTGAAATATTCAGTCTTTTTAATTTGTTATGGAGCGTGGTGAGGTTGATTCCGAGTAATTGGGCGGCCCGGGTTTGGTGACCGCCGGT
>JANOEF010000702.1:0-3174 GCA_031413075.1 Acidobacteriota bacterium
TCGGCATCCACCGGAATCAGATAATTACTCCCTTTGACCTGTAATCCGTGACCGGCATAAAAAAACAACCCGACGCCGCCTTGGCGCGAGAGTTTGTCGCCGAATTCACGAATCAGGATTTCCATCTGCCGTTTGGATTGATTGGTGCCGGAAAGGACTTCAAACCCTAATGTACTGAGCGAGGCGGCCATATCGGTTGCGTCATTAGGCGGATTCGGGAGTTCGGAAGTCTTTTGATAAGCGCCATTGCCAATGACCAGCGCCAGCCGTTTTTCCAACGTTGGTTTATTGACGACGCCGCGATCCGGCTGGGCGAAAACAAGCTGACCGCAAAAAATCTGCAAGATCAAAACTGAGACAACACATTTGATATTCAACATTGAATTTCACCATATCAAAACGATCTTAAAACCTGAATCAATCAACAAGGCGCGAATTTCTTCACGCCCCGCCGAAAACTATTAATTGTTGGCTATTTGTGTTTTAACTGAAGGGTAAAACCGACGGGTTCCTGCAAACTGCCTTCTCCAAAAACGGCGTAGGTTGCATCGTCGTCTGATTGAATCGTCAAATCACGGGATCTGGTCGCCCGGCTATTCAACCCACTCAAATCCTTGTCATCAGCAAAAGGCTTGGCTGACAAAATCACCGTCAGCATTTCGGTTCCCGGTGTGTCGTCAAAAACAATCCAGTCGTTGTTGTTGGGAATCTGAAAATCAGTCGAGGGCGTGATCCGGTCGTTGGCATCTTTATAGGGAAAAAGCAAACTGACCCGGCCGCTTGAGCCGACGTTCAGAATTCTGATGTAGCCGTCAAAATTGGTGGCAAAGCGGAGGCGGATCTTATCGCCAGATCTGAATTTAGAAGTAGGTTTAACAAATTTAAGTTTGCCGTCCCGATATAATTCAATGGTGACTTTGGTCCCCGGTTTGCCGCGCTTTCTGTTAGCAGAGTCGTTGGTCGGTGCAATTACGTCGTTTCCGTAACCGAGATACAGGTCACGGGCATTTTGCGCCTGGGCAATGGTCAGTGTGCCGAGAATCACGATCAAAATCAATATAGTTTTTTTCATTACATTTATCCTCAATTTTATTCTTCAAAGACGAATAGAGTTAACGGTTGATCTCCTACTGATGTTTCAGTGAAATGACAAAAGTTGTCGGTTCGGAAATCAGACCCGGTTCAGCCACAACATATGTCGCGTCTTTTTTGACCGTTTCAATGAACAGGTCACGCGATTTCGCCCGCTTTAAGCCCCGCGAAGCCATTTCGAGCAACAACGATTGCGATTCAGAACTCGAAGTATTGATACTGATACTACCCGAAACAGTGGTGCTTCCCGACTGTTTCATGATCTGATCCACCGCCTCAAGTCGGTTGGTCGAAAAAACGATGGTGATCTTCTCAACTCCCTTACGATCGTCAAACGAGATCCAATCACTGTTGCTTGACGGAATCAGTTGTTCATTTAGACTCGGTTGGACCGCCGAATCCGTACCGGCATACGGATATAGCATCGAGACCTTACCGCTTGAACCAACATTCAAAAGTGCAATGTAGCCGGAAAAATTTATGTCGAAAGCAAGTTTGATCTTATCGCCCGAATAAAATGTCTCGTCCGGCGAAACGTAGCGCTCACTCTGACTGCCTCGTTTGAGCAAAATCCGAACCTTGACCCCGGATTTGCCTTTCGCTTCATTATTTTCCTTTTGGATAAACAAGTCACGCGCTTTCTGCGCAAGCACCACATTACCCAAAACCGACATCATCCCCAAAATCATCATCCCGAAAATCACCTTTCTCATTTTTTTAGTATCTCCTTTAGTTTTTCCAAAAATTATCATTCCTAAAATTATAAGCGTTTCATTTTATCTTGAAACGGCTTTCAATCCAATACGCGACAATCACCGTTTTTTTTTGTCATCAATCTCAATATTTTTTTCGCAAAATATAGATGAGACACATTTTTTATAAAATCTGACCAAAAACAACCTCGATTAGTGTCGATCATGCCTGCCGAAAGAAAAACGCTTATTTGGCCCTACACGCTTTTATCCCGCGCTCCCAATTGTTATGCTCACGAATCTGGGCTTGAAAACACGAAATCGTCGCGTTCGGGTCAATTGTTCCTTTGCACAAATTGCGAAGATTGCCATCGATCCAGGTTTTATTTCCAGCCTTATCCCAGGCGACCTTTCCCTGGACATCATTCTGACATTGTTGTTCAAGGGTAAGCGAACTGGAATTTGCATTTGAATTGAAAGTGTTGGCTACTTTAAGCCCGAATAATTCACAAACAGATTTGGTTGACTCAGCAGTTGTCCACCAGCCGCCAGTCCACACTTTATTTCTGGTACTGGCAAAGTCATTGCATACTTTCTGCGCGTCTTTTTGACTCCAGATCGGACCGTTTCCAAACACCTCGCTGACCACCTCAACCGTTTGCAAAGGCGAAGTTGTAGCCACATAACTTCCAACAACTTTTTCCCCGATTTTGACACTCCATTTGTGGCCGTTGAAGGTCGGCTGTGAATATGAACTATTACCCTGCTTGGTTTCATAAAGCTTTTCGCCATCGTTAACCCAGTAGAGCGAAACTTTAGAACTAGTCCGATTTAAGAAAAGAATATTAACGCTAACCGTCCCGGATTGACTTGATTCGGAATTATTTGGAGTCCCGGTATTGGTCACGGCCGAGGCGAATAACTGCTTAATTGTCGAATCTGCCACATCTTTATAGATTCCGTTCGGATATTTGGTCAGATAGTTTTGGTAGGCCTCGATCGTGTTTGATCTTCCGGCTTCTTCCCATTTCTGCTTTTCCAGATCCTGCTTCTTCTGTGTTTCTTCCGCTTCGATCACCTTCAGTTTTAATCTTGCCGTCGCTGCATATTTGCCGTTCGGATATTCACTCAAATAAGTATCTGCCGCCAACTGCGTGTTCAGTCTCGAAACCTCTTGCCACATCACATCTTCCGCATTTCCTCCGCTGGTCAAGGTCGGAATTGAAACCGGCTGTGCTCCACCACTACTGCCACCGGCAAAATAGAAATCGCCGGTCACGATTCCTTCTTTCCACGGCATTTGTTTTTTGCCTGACCTCTCCGAGACATCCCGGGCCAGCTGTTTGATCATCGCATCGAGTTCTACATCCGGCTTTCTGATCTGCTCCAA
>JANOEF010000703.1:0-1705 GCA_031413075.1 Acidobacteriota bacterium
AATCCTGATTCGACAGATTAAATTCTTTACTGATAATCGGCGCAACTACTGAAAGTGATTGCCGGTCAATATAGTTAATCGTGGTCGCCAAACAAATTAACCCGATAATTATCCAACGCAGATTCGGTATTTTTTTCATAATTTTGGTTAACCCGCGGAACCCGCAGAAAACGCTGAAAGAGAAATAAAATTTTGCGCATCTTTCAGTATTTTTCAGCGAGCCAATCTTCTCATTTTCTGCAAAATTATATCGGGAACTTTATTCTGAAATGGCTTGACCACATTTTTCCAAGTCGCATCAATCCCCATTTTTGAAGTTTTACTGACCCCTTCGGGCAAACTGGGATCGAGTGCAGAGCCTTCTAAATCTTCTAAAATCAAAGCATCACGGGTCATTTGCGTCCGAGTGGCGAGTGCCCACAGAACTTGTTCTTCGTCAAAAACATCAATGTCATCATTGACCAAAACGATCATTTTCACCCGCCGGAACTGCAAAGTCGCATGCAAAATTGCGCGTGCAGTTTCGCTCGAAACCTCGCCAACCGAAAGATAGGCGTGAAACCGTCGGCCCGAAATCGGAACATAAACGTTTTTAACCCGATCAGAAATTTTTCGCGCAATTTGCAACAGCTTTGCCTCAATCATCAAATTGTCCGGCACCAATGCATCCGGCAAGCCCGAGCCATAATCGTGATAAATCGCGTTTTTTCTGTGAGTTACGCAATGGAGTTCAAAAATCGGGCTCATCGTTGCTTCGCCCATATAACTCGTATATTCACCAAACCCGCCTTCTTTTTCTAAAACATTTGGCGGCACAAAACCTTCTAAAATGATTTCTGCGTCAGCCGGCACTTTTATTTTTTCGCCAAAAAGTTCGGTCTTGACCAACCGTACAGGCTCGCCGGCAAGTCCTCCGGCAGTTGCCCAATGACTTTCGGGATAATCGAGTTTGGCCTGTGTTCCGATCGAAAGAACCGGATGATGCCCAATCCAAAACGCGATCGGCGCAGGCTCGCCACGAGCCCAAAACTTCAGGATATTCTTGCGATTATGCGAAGCCAGATAGGGAAAATAGCCGAAACGATTGGTTGATTTGACCCAAACTCGCTGAATCGCCGTGTTGTCAATCCCGGTTTCAAGATCGTAAGTCGTCGCGTGTGCGGCCGTTAGATATTTTCCCGCATCAGTTTCGTGTTGAGTAAAAAGCGGAAAATTTTCGAGATTTGCGTCGTCCCCAAACAAAATAGATTCTTTACAGGGAGCAACTGTTTTATCAATTGTTATCGGCTCAATTCGCTGATTTACTCTTTCTAATATTTCAATCGCCGCCTTTCGGTGGTCAGTTAATTTGAGGGCTTTGGCGGTCACTTCCCGGCTCGCGGTGAGATTGGTAACAGCTTGAAATGGTGAGAGCTGTCCGTTTTCGAGCCTTGGATTTTCAACCAACACAATCGGGAACTCTTTTCGTTGCCACAAAACATATTGCAAGGCGGTAATTTCATGCCTGACACTCAACGGCTCGGAAATGCGCCAAATATCGGCTTCATTTTCTGCCAAAAATGTTCTCAAATCAAGCATCTCAAACTGTCCTTAGTTTGCCGGCTGAAGCAGGGACTCAAAAGCTTAGTGCATTACCAATCCACCGCTTAAAGAAACCGTCACACCCGTCATATGTTTTGCTGAATCCGAAGCTAGAAAGAAAATC
>JANOEF010000704.1:0-7730 GCA_031413075.1 Acidobacteriota bacterium
GTCGTGATATTCAACCAATTCGGCAGACGTGTGGGGTTCAAAAGGTTTGTTATCTCCGACCGCAAAATCAAGTGCGTCAGTCGTGCAGGTGACGGTGATCCAACTCATCATTTCCGCAACGTGGGTTGCCAGACGACTCATTGTCATAGATTTTTCGTGTGGTTTGTAATCGAATAATTCGGCCGGAATTCTTTCTAACAGTTTGCGGTTTGTTTCGGCTTCGTGGCTTAATTCTCCGATTAAACCGTTGGCAATATTGAATGATTTGGCGGTTGCTGTTTCCATTATTTTTTACTCCTTAGATTTGTTTGTTTTAGAAATGAAAATCGTTCCAATGCTGAGTTGGAATGATGATTTTGAAAGCGATTTAATAATAACAAATCTGTTTCATTTGTGCAACATGCAGCAAAGATTTTCCCGGATTTTCCCGGGTGATTTTTCACTTCATTCAATTTTAAAAGTGGTGTCTCCTTGCGTGTGTTTCTCTTTGGGTTAATATTTTAATATGAAACTTGTCCATTTAGCCCAATTAACATTTTCAAGCATCGAAACAGGCGAGGTAGATTTAGATATTAGAGCAGCTGCCGGACTTGATCTCGCCCAACCCGGAGAAATAACTTTTCTGGCCAATCCGAAATACACACCGCAGATAAATCAAACCAAAGCTAGTGCGATTTTTGTTCACGAAGGCGTCAAAATTGAGCGAGCCGACATTGCTGTTTTGCGCTCGAAAGATGCGTATCTGGCCTATACCCGCGCCTTACGACTCTTTCATCCTGAGGTCGAAATTGTCGCCTCAGTCCATCCGACCGCAGTCATTGACGAAACAGCCAAAGTCGCCGCAACGGTTGAAATAATGGCCAAGGCGGTGATTGGAAAGAATTGTGAAATTGCTGAAAACGTCAAAATATATCCAAATGTGACGATTTATGACGGCGTCAAAATTGGCGCAAATTCAATTATTCATTCGGGCGTTTCGATTCGGGAAAATTGCGAGATCGGCGAAAATTGCATTATTCATAACAACACCACTATCGGCTCCGACGGTTTCGGCTATGCCAAAACCGAAGAAAAACATTGGCTGAAAATTCCTCAGGTCGGGCGAGTGGTGTTAGAAAATGAGGTCGAAATCGGCGCCAATACCGCGATTGATTGTGCGTCGGTCGGCGAAACCCGAATCAAACGCGGAGCCAAAATTGATAATCTGGTCCAAATCGGACATTCCTGCACGGTCGAAGAAGATGCACTGATTTGTTCGCAAACAGGACTTGCCGGAAGTTCGGTGATTGGCAAACGAGTGATTTTAGCCGGGCAGGTCGGGATTGCCGGGCATTTGAAAGTCGGGGACGATGCAGTTGTGACGGCCAAATCAGCCACTTCGCACGATGTCGAACCGGGAAAAATCATTTCCGGGATTCCGGCCTTCGATAATCGCGATTGGCTCCGTTCAACGGCGGCTTACCGGCGTTTGGGCGAGATGGCGAAAACGCTGCGGGAGATGGAAAAAAGAATCGCCGAACTGGAAAAGAAGTAATTTGCTCAAATTTTGACAAAATTATTACGGTGAAGTTGTTTTGTCCACCGTAATCATCAAGTTCTTGAATTTTTTGAAATGAAATACTATTTCTTCGCCGGGAAAACCAAACAGACCTTTGCATGAATGACTGTGGAATCTCGTCACAAAATTTTATTCTGAGGTTTGCCAGCTTACTAAAGACGGACATCAAATTGCAGTCCACACCCGTGCCTTGAAAACCGGCGAACGCAGATCCTCCGTCACATCGAAAAAATTCCATTGTGTCTCTTAGTTAAATCGCTTTCAGTCCGACAATCGCTTCAAAACATACGCGCCAATTCACAAACCACCTCTGTTTCTGCCGGATTATCGTTATATAATCCGGCTTCGGTTGAAACAAATGTTTTGCCGTGGTTAATTATGTCGTCCCAAAAATCCCGTTTTATGTTCCACACCACCAACATCACCAGGTCTTGGTGATTTCGGCGGGGGTTATTTTCCCAGAGCGACAAAACGTCTCCGGCAGAGGTTTCCCATGTGCCTGTCGTCGCGGGAAGATATAGATTTCCACCTACCGATTTAATCAAGCTCCACAGACCTTTACCGTCTTTCTCTTTGTGTATTTCAATCTCGACCTTCCGCTTTTTGTCGGAAAGCAATTTAACCATGCATCGAACACGAGGCATATTTGTTTTTCCTCCTTTGATGGATTTTCCCGAAAATTGCCTCCGATTAAACGAAACGATTTCACATTTTTCCCATCGGCATTTGATTCTTTATTCGGCGGTTTTACTTCGGGCAACCAATTTCATTACTTCAAAAATCTTTCCATTGCGAATGGATAACTCTGGCATGTTGGCTCAGGATTTTGACGATGTGACTGGTATAACGCAGTTTAGCCTCCTTAAAATACACATTTACCGCAACCGAATTACTTGCTTTGTGGGCAGTAAAAAACTTACCGATGCTGGCTGTTTTGGATTCCAACATCAGCGATTTGGTTTGGATTCCGTTTGACAGGACGGTCACCATGAGAGCTACCTTTAAAAAAGCATCCGGCGTCTCGGAATAGCTGTTAAAATCTACGATTTCGAGACCTCGAGTGGCAGGCAGAGAGATATAAATAGCCTTATCTCTTTCAATCTGTTTCATCACGGCCGCAATATCCATTTCATCATTTGAGGTGAAGTCAATCGTTCTGGTCGGGCTGCCTAAAACCGTAAAGGACAGCAACGGGACATTTCCTCCGTTGGAAACCTTTCCCTTGGCCGGGTCAGCATCCGAGTAACTAAAACTTGCCTCATATTTTATTTTTGCCATTTCTTATTTCCTTTTTTCAAACATTGTGACTTAACAAGCAAATTGAATATTTTATTTGGCCTGCTATTTTGATAAGACAATTTGGAAAAAACATTTCACATTTTTTGCAATCCAAAATTTTCGAACTTTCCTGAATAAGCAGCACCTTCCCTTTTTCATTTACTCCGCCCGTTCCCCAAAGCTAACGGTTCCAATAATAGAAAATCTCTGCTTTACTTGTAATTCTTGGGATATTTGTGGTTTCAAATGAAAAAGTAATTTTGTCCTTTCCACCTGTTTTAATCAGATTGATTGGGAAAATAATAAAAAAATTGACGGTAATGCGGGATGTTTTTGTTTCGATTTTAATCAAAGCAGAAGCAAATTCGTGGGATTCATTTTGATTAGTATTATTTCGCAAGTTGTCTGGCAACCTGACGGAAAAGGTCTCTTGGTTATTGCCACGCAGGGACGGAGTAGTATTTCCCGTCAAATTTGGTCGCTTTCGTATCCCAACGGAGAAGCGCAAAATATCAGCAATGATTTTAATAATTATCAGAGTCTCAGTCTGACCGCAGACGGACGCGGGTTGGTGGCGGTGAGGATTGAACAAGCCGCATATATCTGGGTAATGTCAGGCGGGAATACGAATCAAAGCAAACAATTAACACAGGGAATAGACCGATATGACGGAATTTGGGGGCTTAGTTTTTTAGCTGACGGCAAGATAATTTATGAAACCACCCCAAATGGCATGGGCGAGGTTTGGAAAATGGATGCGGATGGACGAAACGCCAAACAAATTGTGGACGAATCCGGCTCAACCACCGCCTCGCCGGACGGAAAATATCTGGTTTTTCAGAGTGATGACGGACCAGGTGTGGGTTTGTTCAGATTAAATTTGAGTAACGGTGAAAAGAAGCGTTTGACTATCGGGGCAGATGTTTGGGCAACTGTTTCGCCCGATAATAAATGGGTGATTTTTACTCGTTGGGCAGACCAAGTAGCTTTGTGGAAAGTTTCAATTGACGGCGGCGACGCGGTAAAACTGACCAATGTTTCCGACTATTCGCTGGCACCCGCGATTTCGCCGGATGGAAAATTTATTGTCTTTTATTGGGTCAAGCGCAACCAAAAGCAACCGCCCGAAATCGTTATCATTCCTTTTGAGGGTGGTGAGGCAGTCAAATCTTTTAATCTTCCGATTCAATACTTTCCGGGCTTCGGAAAAAATGCTTTGCAATGGACTCCCGACGGAAACGCCGTCAACTATGCCCTTTTCCAAAATAATGTCTCGAACATTTGGCGGCAACCGATTGACGGCTCGCCGCCGATTCAAGTTACCAATTTTCAGACTGACCGGATTTTCAATTTTTCCTATGCGCCTGATGGTCAATATCTTGCTCTTTCGCGTGGCACATTTAACCGCGATGTGATTCTCATTAAAAATCAAGATTGAATTTTATTGAGCCGCTTCCTCGCTTTTCCTGAATTTTTCTAAATCTTCAAATCTTCCGCTCCATAATCCAATTGCTGTGCTCAAAATTGCAAAAAGAACTAAAATCCAATTTTGAGCCATAGCCGAAAGTCTGAAAAAAATATCGTCTATCACTTCGAGAAATAAAGAAAGGAAAAGGACTGCGAAAAGGAGCCACAAAATTCCCAAGCCAAAACTTCCCATTGCCTTACTTCCTTTCTTCAAACGCCAATAAGCGGTTGATTCGGAAAGACAAACCAGACTCCAACTTAAAAAGGTTGAGGTGAGCGCCGTCCAGAACAGAATGACCAGAATTTTAGCAAACTTGAGCCAATGTTTTTCGCCCAACTCGTTTGCCAGATTCGGAAAGATCATCGCAAATAGTCCAACCGAAGCTAAACCTAGTCCGACCAAAGCGAGCAGTATTCGCCAATAACCTTTTCTGATGGTCAAAAACCACCCAAAATCAAAACCTTCATTGAGATAAATTTTCCGCAGGTCATAAACGAATAAGGCCAAGATGGCTAAACCCAAAATTATTGAGACAACCACGATATAATCTGCCGGTATCAGACTCACAACCAACAAACAAGCAATAAAAACACCGATGAAGCCCCAACAAATCAAACTGAATTTAGTTAAAATGTCATTCATTGTTTTGAAAACCAGCCTCATCTTAACTTCAAATGTCAGATTTAACCATCGTTGACCGGATCAACCGCAGTTGCCGCAATATGGGTTTTCTTCATTATCCATTGTTAATTGTGCATTGGTGCTTATTTGCTCCTCAATGATGTTTTTCCTACTGTTGCGGCTATATTCTATGTAGATTTCTGCCCTTTTGTTTTTCCGCCTATTCTGCCTTGATAACTTGGTATCGGAGTGCCGCCCCAGCCATTTCGATGACGTAGGAAATTTGCTGATTGCGGGCAACATCGCCATTCGCGCTCCATTCCTTTGGACCTTTGATATTGCCCGCCTGACGGATTTTGCGCCGATACTCTTTTTTGTTGGCATCGGACAAAGCCATGCCGGCCAGATAACCCGTCTTCAATCCTTCGTGATAAGAATTAACCCGAATGACATCCATCGCCTCGTCAAAGTGATTGATGCGAAGATAGTTTCGGCGAAAACGGGAAACGACGTGATCCCATTTCCAACCGATGATGGCCATCACAAAACCTTGAGAAAATCCCGATAAGGTCTCATTCTTTTTCGCCTTTTGACGGGCCTCGTAATAACCTGAACCAAGCGCCACCCAAACCCCAACCGCGGTGATGATCGGTACTCCGGCGGTCAGAGCAAATGAACCGGCGGCGGCCCCGCCATACATCAGCGCGCCGGATTGGGTTGCTTCATACAAAGCGATGATGTTTGAATAATAGGCATTGAGTAATCCGGCTCTGGACAGAGCGGCTAAAGTATAAAGTCCGCCGACTTTGGTTAATGATTGCATGTATTCTGCTGTTACTGATTCTAATGACATTGTTTTAATCTCCTTCCACTATTGAGTTGATTTGTTTGGTTAAACTCCGGCTCCGCCCTTTTTTACTTCCTCTTTGGTTTTTAGGGTAAAGACAAAAAAGTTGGTGTTGTTTTCCCGAAAATCTTTAATAAATTCAACCGTCGCGTTGGTCAGTCGAAGCGAATTCGCAATTCCGTCAACGACAAAGCGAATCTGGAAAATGTCGAGTTTCCCTTTTTCGCCCTTTTTGCCTTTATTTTTGTGGGCCTGTCTAATAACACCATCCACGGCCGGGTCAGTTTCTTTTTGAATAGTAAGAACTTTTGAATCCTCAACATTTTTAAATAAAATACCGATTAGATATTCGCTGGTGGCGTTATCGGAATCCCACTTCATAGTTTTTGGATGAAATGGGTCGGAATCAAATTTCTTAAAATTAAACTCCATTCTTTTGGTTTTATCTACTACTTCGTTGTCTATCATAACTGCGGATGATGTCATTGCCATGGTTTTTTCTCCTTTGTTTTGCTTCAAAATTTATCTTCTATTTCAGAGGCATTTCGTTGCCTTCCATCTTGATAAGACAATTGGGGAAAATCATTTCAGATTTATTTTACATTTGCTAAAAATTATTTCAGCGGCTTCCGAATTGCGCGCTCTTAGTTCGGCTTGATTGAAACCATAATTTTTTGTCGAAAAAAAATCCTTTGGATTCGATGAGAAAGTTATGAGAAAGTTGTTTGAAACCGGATGTCGTTGGAAACACACAGTTTTGAGTTCGGAGATTTTCGGCGTGAAGTAAAAGATTGAGACCAAAAGCCGGTTTTAGTGGTCGGGGGCAGGTTGATTTTTCTGTTCGCGTCGCCCTCGACTTTAACCGAATGAACGGGAATATTTAAGCGCTCAATCGGGTTACCAAGTTTTTAACTTGAGAAGTTTTAGCTCATTTCCGCAAAAGTTATTGACCGCCCAAATCCTGTGACGTCTGTTCATCCAGAGTGGCAAGCGTCTTTTTGCCGAGTGCGTGATAAATGATTGAACGGGCTTTGTAATATTTTTGGTCGTTGGGGTTGAGTTGAATTGCCTGATTTAAATCTGCCAGAGCCAAATTCCATTGCGCGTTTAAGCCGTAAGCCAGTCCGCGATTGTAATAGCCATAAGACAATTGTGGAAAAAACATTTTAGATTTTTTTTGTGAAGTCAAATTTATGGAAAACTGGCGATCTGCTTAAATCAAAAAAAAGACCCTCACAAAAGAGAGCCTGGGCATAAACAATTTTCAATTTGTTTATAAGTTTTCGATGACGTCGCGGATTCCAGGTTCGCGAAAGTGGACTTCGGGCGACATTTGAACTCGGATGTTTTCAAAAAAGTCTTCGGCTTCGGCAAACAGTTCAAGATAAGTGTTTACCGGAAAAGGCAAATATCTTGCCAATTCGCCAATGCCACTAAATAGTTTTCCGAAGGCTTTTGCTGAACGCTGCGGGTTATCGTGAATACTACCTCTTAAATCGGAAACTGCTTGCGCGATTTTTGCTACGCTCACTAAGTTTTTGATTGCGGTGTCGGGGGCTGAAATCACACTTAGGACATGATCAACTTTCTGACGATATTCAACCAGTTTATGCCCGTCATCAACAAAATGCTCAGCATATCCGAGATAGGCCGAAGCCGTCTCCAGATTACTTTTTAATTGTTTCCGAATATCGCTTGAATAAATTGGAATCGATTTCAATACAATATCTAAAAATCTCATATGTTCTTCTCCGGTTCTTTTGAATTCACCAAATTTAAGGAGCCTTTGGACTCACTAATTTGCCCCTTCTAGCTTGATAACTCGACTTTAGATAAAAGCAGAAAAAAGCCTGTTTGATTTTCAAGCTGATGTTTGCCTTTTTCTGCTCTGATTGTTCCTCTTCATTCTACTTTTTTGACCAGTTTTGGCTTTTTTTTGCCTTTCAACTTGATTTTAT
>JANOEF010000705.1:0-2142 GCA_031413075.1 Acidobacteriota bacterium
TTTTTTGCCGGCGGATCTTTTTTGGATTGGTTTCCGCTTTCCAATATTGTTTCGGACGGGCCGGTTTGGCCGGATCGAGTTCAATATCAAACGGATTTTCATTGATATATTGGGGGGCACCGTTAAAGAGTGCGGTCCGATAATTTCCGGCATACGAGCCGATATTTCCGCCGATCTTGCCGACATTTCCGGTCAGCGCGGCGAGCAGAATCGTGTCGCGATCTTTGTTATCGCTGTTGAAAAATTGATTCGGCCCCATCCCGAGCGCAAACAGCGTAGTGCCCGGTTCTTTGGCAAAATGACGGGCTAATTTTTGGACCGCAGCGGCCGGTGCCCAGGTGATCTCTTCGGTTGTTTGCGGGTCAAAATGGGCGGCATATTCTTTGATCAAATCAAAGACCGGGCGGCATTTAACCTTGTTTCCATTGGTTAATGTCACTTCAACCGAACCTTCGAGGAGAGCATCGGTAATTTTGGAATTTTGACCGACTTCATCACGAGTCAGGGCTTGAGCAGTGTTCTTTTTGGCGTCCCACCAAACATAATCTCCCCATTCATTTCGGAGTTTTTCCGGGACGACATTCTGGGTCGTTTGCTGAATCGGCGGCGGTTCTTTTTCACCTTCTTTGACAATCAAAGTTGACTTGAGGACTGCCGGTGAACCGCCAAAAATTTCACTCGCTTTCAAATATTTGAGTGTATCCATCCGCACCAGAATCGGCATATCAGTCCATTGGCGAACATATTCGGCATCATAGAGTTTTTCCTGCAATATGACATTGGAAAGTCCGAGCGCGAGAGCCGGAGTCGTCCCCGGTCTGACTACTAATACTTCGTCAGCTTTGGTCGCGGTGGCCGAATATTCGCAGGCGATAACCACTATTTTGGTGCCTTTTACCCGGGCTTCAGTCAACCAATGAGCGTCGGGCATTTTGGTCGTGATCCAATTCATCCCCCAGACGACCACAGTTTTGGCTTGTTCAACCGAATTTAAGTCAAATTCAACCGTTTGCTGTCCGGTCACCATCGGATGTCCGGGCGGCAAATCCGTGTGCCACGAATAATTATCGAACCCTTTAGGTCCGACGGCTTGGTCAGCCCCGACATTCCTAATCTTTGCATCCAGGAGCGCTATTGAGTTGGCCATTCGATACATTCCAAAAACGCGGGTCATTCCCAAAAGCGGCATTCCGCCGCGGAATTTCATGACTTGGGTGCCGATGCCCTGGGTGGCTTCGATGGTCGCTTCGTCATAATGCTGTTCTTTTAAGCGGCGCATCCCTTCTTCACCGGTGTAGGTTTCGGCAATATTTTTGAGGGCGGCGGCCACAATTTTGGCGGCTTCATCGTGGGGCAGGCGAACCCATTCATCCTGCGCCCGTCGAAAATATTTTTTGTCCGGCGTTCCGTCAGTATTTCTGGGAAATCCTTCTTCATACCATTGCTTAAAACCCGCCCGAACCATTGTTTGATTGACCCGACGGTCGCCGTAAAAACGTCTGGTCAGAGCCAATCCCTTTTGGCAAACTCGCGGATCCCAACGGTGAGAAGTGCCATTTCCGGCCAAATCTTTGGCTTCGCCGTATTTCATCGAAGGACCGATTCTGGTGATCACCCCTTGTCGGACGTAGGCATTGAGCAGGCAATTATGAGTGTCATTCGGGGCGCAGGTAAAGGTGTATTTTGAATCGTATTTCCACAAATCCCGATAGACCTTTTCCCAATCACGATTAGGATAAACGGCCAGCGGATTTGTAATTGCATCCAAACCCCAGGCAGTCGTTGTCGAAGCAACCAAGGCCCCGAAACCGATGGCCGAAATTCTCGCTAAAAACTCACGTCTTGAAATTTCTTTTTTCATAACTTTAATTAGCTCCTAAAGACCGAACATAAACGACAATAGATTCGATTTCTTCTTTTGTTAAAGCTCGTCGGACAACCGATGAGCTATTAAAACCCTGCATAATTGTTCCCCGCCGTCCACGTGAAATGGTTTCGAACAAAAATGTGTCGCTGGCAGCGGACAGAAAAAGCTTGTTATTGAGGGCCGGACCTTCCAATCCTTCGCCGGTTTTTCCGTGACAGCCCGCACAATTGGCCGTAAATAATCTTTGTCCGAAATTCGCGTCGCCGGTGGCCCAT
>JANOEF010000706.1:0-6692 GCA_031413075.1 Acidobacteriota bacterium
GGAAGTCTCCGAGCGAAATGATTCGAGCGGGGTCATACGAGAGGGGATGGGCAAGTTCAAGCGGGTCAACACCCTGATCATCAACATTCTGAAACAGTTCACCAAATACTCGCGGCTGCAATGGAATCTTTTATGAGAAAAAAATCCAGAATCCATAATTCTGAGTCAAGCGACAAGCGTCAGGCGTCAAGCGTCAAGCGTTCTCAGCCTAGAACAGAGCGGCCGGAATCAAGCGTCAAGCATCAAGCGTTAAGAGTTAAGAGTCAAGTGCCAAGAGCGGAGCGCGCGGAATCAGCCAAAATTGACTCACCGCTTTCCACCGTTAACTCATCACTCATTTTCGGAGTTTTGCCGGTTTTGGAAGCCCTCCGGGCAAATTCCCGAAGAATTGAAAAAATCCTGATTGCCGAAGGTAGTCATGAAAAAAGACTCAATGAATTGTTTGTTTTAGCCCGAGAAAACCGGGTTCCTTTTCAAAAAGTCCCGCGTCAAAACTTATCAAAATTTGCGGAAACGGGTGCCAATCATCAGGGCGTGGTGGCGTTTGTCGCCGCGGCCGATTATTACCACAGCGAAAAACTTTTGGCCGAAATTTCCCGACAAATTGAAGACGGACTAAATCCATTGATGGTGATTTTAGACGGTATCGAAGACCCTCGAAATTTGGGTGCTATTTTGCGAACCTGTGATGGTGCCGGAGTGACCGGGGTTTTTATTCCCGAACGGCGGGCGGTCGGATTAAACGAAACGGTGGCGAAATCTTCGGCCGGAGCCATCGAATATGTCAAAGTAGCAAAAGTTACCAACCTCAATCGTTTGATTGAAGATTTGAAAAAGCGTAAGGTGTGGGTAGTCGGGACAAGCTTTGAACAGTCTCAAACCTATTTCGATTGGGATTGGAATCAACCGACGGCCCTGGTCATGGGAAGCGAAGGAAAAGGATTGCACCGATTAGTCGCGGAAAACTGTGATGCGTTGATAAAAATTCCGATGTTTGGAAAAATAGATTCTTTGAACGTATCAGTAGCAACCGGCGTAATACTATTTGAGGCGAGACGCCAACAAAAATTAACAACAAAAAGTGAATAGCAAAAACAACTATTCACCATTCACTCAAAAATTATGTTTTGCCCTAAATGTGGAACTGAAAACCCTGAAACAGGAAGATTTTGTCGAAGTTGCGGAACTGATTTAGGTAATGTTTCTTCGGCTTTAAGCGGAGAGCTGAAACCGGCCGCCGCCCAAACTTATGTTGACCGTCGTGGTCGTGTCAGGTCAAATAATCCCGAAGATTTATGGAGCGGAGCCACCCGCAGTATTGTCATGGGAATCGGCTTTTTCATAATCTCGATGACGCTGTTTTTAACCGGTGTGGCCGGCGGCAAAGCCTGGTGGTGGGCGATGCTCTTTCCCGCTTTCACTTCTTTGGCTCACGGATTTTCACTTTTGGCGCGGGCCAAAAGCGTTGAGCGCCAAAGAAATGGGGCAACCGGGGTCATGCAAAATCAAATCCCGGCAAATTCGCCCAATCTAAATTTACCGCCGAATCAATCCGAATATATCAAACCGCAAAGTTCGATTTACAATACGGGTGATTTAGTTTCCGCGCCACCGAGTGTCACCGAAAATACAACTCGCCATTTGGAAATTAACCAAGAAGGCGAAACCATGACTTTGCCAAAAAGCAAAAAGTAACGGGTGAAGAAAATTAGATTACCCATAAAAAATTATGTATTGTCCAAAATGTGGAATTGAAAACCCCGATCACGGTAAATTTTGCCGCAGTTGCGGAACTGATTTGGTTTTAGTTTCGGCAGCCTTGACCGGGAAACCCCCAAGCCTCCCCTACACGGTTGATCCCAGAAAACGTGGCGTCAGCTGGCAGTTTGCGATTACTAAGATCTTTACCGGGTTGGCCTTTCTGTTAGTTTCCCTGTTTTTGGGCTTGACCGGCAAATATGGGGCAGATAGTTGGTGGTTTTGGCTCTTAATTCCGTCCTTTGGCGCACTTAGCAATGGTATCGCCCAAGTTTTCCAACTCAGAAAATTGGAAAAACATGAAGCGGGATTTTCGCAACAGCCACCCCAAATTCCAATTCAATCCTCGCCAACAAATAACGCTTTGCCCCCGGGTCAGCCCGATTACATATCTCCCCCCAAACACTCTATCTACGAAACGGATGATTTGATGATACAGCCCAGCGTCACCGAACATACAACCCGTCATTTGGAAATAAAAAATGAAGCAAACCTTTAGTTTAAGCTATTGATCAGGAGTTTAATTTTTATGTTTTGTCCGAAATGCGGAATCCAAAACCCCGATCACGGCAAATTTTGCCGAAGTTGCGGTGCCAATTTAATCAATGTTTTAGCCGTGGTAAATGGCGAGATCGTTGTCGAAAATGCTCAAATCGAAGATCCATCGCATTCTGAGCTCTTTACAACAGGAGTGCGAAATGTAATTTTGGGAATGGGATTTTTGGTGACGAGTATTTTTGTCAAAACGATGCCCGGTGATACGTTTTATTGGCTCTTTTTTATGATTCCTGCGTTTTTTTTAACGGCTTCGGGGGTCAGTCGGATTTTGAAGTCTGAGTCGAAAAAAAATGAGCGCGAACTACGGGCAAAAGTAGTCCAGCCCTTGACGATTCCGAAAAGTCAATCTCACGCATCACTTTCACCGGGCGAGACTGATTATATTGGACCGAGCGTCAACTACACGACTGATGATGTGGTCGTGCCAAGCGTCACCGAAGAAACTACTAAACACTTAAAAATGAAAAAGGTTAAGTAAGTCTTTCAAATTCACTTAACCCTAAACTCATTAATAACTTACAATTTTATTTTTTGACCAGCATCCGGGCATTTCCGGCATTTCCGCTATCATCAAAAACTCTTAAAGTAACCGAATATTCGCCGGGATTTTTGAGTAACAGATCAAAAGTGTATCGTTCTTTAACGCTGTCCGAAATACCGTCGTCCGCATATACCGTCTGCCATTCGCCGCCATCAATACTATACTCGGCACGGCTGATGAAACTTGACACATCACTCGCTTCAAATGAAACCCTCACTTTTTCACCCGAAACCTGCGGAGTTCCAACCGCGACCACCTGCGGAGCAGTATTATCCACCTCGATCGGTTCAGAAATCTTTTCGCCGGAAAGTGCCAGCGGCAGCGGATTCGAAGGCGAGTCTTTAGCCACGACTTTGAAAATATAACGGCCGTCGGCCAACGCCAAACCGTCCAAAGTAAAGAAATTATCGCGAAGATTATCACGCAAAAGCTTGAAATTTTGTTCGTTCACGCCCCGATAAAAAAGTGTATATTCAAGTTTGTCACCGTTCCGGTCTTCCGTCATCCATTGCAATGACCTGGCCCCTTTTTGATAAGCTCTGCGCGGTGGAATCTGCATGGCTGGAGGCATTCCGAAAACTGTGGGATCAACTCCGGAATTTTCAATATTGGGGTCAACCGGTTGAGCCGGATTGGCAAAGAGCCCGACACTGGTCGGAAACAGCTGAACCGACAGAACTTCCGGAGCAATATTGTTTGCCAGATACGAAACTGAAACATCATTGAGCTGACCCGAATTTTTTAACGTCGCTCGCCATTGCATAAATCTGGCTTTTGGACCGGCAATCTGTCCGCCTTTGGCATCCGTCAGCGGGGCGCTCCATTCGCTCCAGGTTTCATCCGGTTTGGCCGTATTGCCCGTCCGGGTTTGGATGGTTACATTTCCGTTGGAATTCCACCAAACTCGACCCCAGAGAGCCGAATTTTTGGCATCCCGAACGATTGATTCATAGCTTCCCTCGGCTACCGTTTCCCCTCCGAAATTGTATAATTTACCGGCATTTGAAGATGTGGCGTAAAGTTTTTTGCCGTCGGTTAAAATGCGGGAAACTTGTCCCTCGTTGGACTGTAAAAGCAACGTTTCGCGCCCGTCGCTGGTGATATTGTAAATTCTCCCTTTGTCGGATGTGCCTAAAAGTATCCCGTTACCGGTCTGATGAGCAGAGAGCGAAAATCCGGTGACGCTTGATGAACTCCAAATAATTTCGTTTGAGCCATCGGGCGTGATTCGATAAACCGCACTTTTGGCAGCACTCAGATCATAACGGCTTTTTGGAGGTTGCACATTTTCCGGGGTTTCAACCGAAGTGATGGCAACCACAGCGGTCGAACCATCTGGATTAGTGCCGGTCGCAGTGGTCGGATTCGGACGAGCAGTCGAAGCCGCTTCACTCAACGCCAGGGCGTAAACTGAGCCGTCCGGTGCCACCGCGAGTTCGTGAATTTCGCGCAATCCGGCATCCAGGAGAGCAAAGGCTTTACCCTCCGGGGTGATTCTGAGAACCAACCCATTTGAATCAGTCCCGGCATAAAGCATACCTGATTTATCAACGGCCAGCGAAATAATGTGGGTTTCGCTCGAATCGAAGAGCAAAGAGCTTTCCGGTGCGGCATTAGCGGATTTGACTCGATAAATTTTGCCGACCTCACCCGTTCCAACAGCCAAACTGCCATCGTTCAAAACCGCTAAAGACCAAATGTATTTGTCCGACGGATCAAAATAGACAGCTGCTTTACCGCTCGAATCAATCCGGTACACTTTGCCGTCCGGGGAAGTTCCGGCAAAAACCGTTCCGTCCTTTCCAACTGCCAGCGAAGAAACATCTAATTCGGCTAAATCGCTGAAAAGAGCACCTTTTCCGTCTGCCCCAACTTTGAAAACCTTTCCCTCATTGCCGGTCCCGAGATAAATATTTCCCGCCGTATCAGCCGCGCTCGACCAGACAAAACTCTGCTGGGTGTTGAAAACTTCGGTTAGTTTAGGTGAAAGCACAATCGCGCCGGTGTCGGTCACCGAAATGCCTTTGGCCTCGCCTTTGAGCATTTCAGTCCGGTTGTTCACCCGCCAGATGGTCGGTTCGGCGGCATTAATTAAAGTTGTAAAAGTTAGGGTAACGATTAGGAAAAAGAAAAGTTTTTTCATTATTGATAATTTCAAAAAGTCAATTTCTTAAATTTAACCACAAATGACAGGAAAAAACACTTGAAATAATCAGAAATTATTTTTAATCAATAATTTATCCAGACTGAATAAGAAATGGATTGACTTGAAGTCAGATCCGGAAGATTCTATAAATTTTCTAAATCAGCCTCTCCGTAATGTTTCGGAATCAGACTTTAACATTGTTTTATGAGAAAACCATTTCTTAACCAAAATTTCACCAATCTTAAGCACAGTTCTATCCGTTTTATCAATTGCACCTTTGCCAAAACCTACCAAAAACGGTTAAATTCCTACTATGAAAACTTTGCTGGAGGCCATACGCCCAACCACATTTATTGAATCCGATAAACTAAAAAAACACTTAGGTCTTGAGGTCACGATTGCGTCCGAAACCTTCCAAATAACGGGCAGTTTTAAATTTCGGGCAGCTTATAATTTAGCGTTAAATGTTCCAAACGAAGAGATTGTGACGGCATCATCGGGTAATTTCGGGCAAGGTCTGGCGTGTGCCTGTCAGATTTTGGGCAAAAAATGTGTGGTCGTCATGCCGGAAACATCCGCAAAAGTAAAAATTGAAGCAGTTAAGAGTTATGGAGCTACGGTTGACCTGATTGATACTAAAAAAGTAAAACGTGAAGTCAGGGTTCAGCAGATTCTCGAGACGATGCCGAATGCTTATCGGGCAAGCGCATATGATGATACTTTTGTCATAGACGGCAACGGGACTTTGGGCAAAGAAATTGTAAATTACAAAGATTTTGATGCCATAATTGTTCCGGTTGGCGGCGGCGGTTTGAGTGCGGGAATTATCAAAGGGCTGTGCGAAATCGGCAATCCGACTCGTGTTTATGGAGCCGAACCGCTGCTCGGAAATGATGCCTCCCGCTCGTTGCAGGCTGGCGAAATTGTAGCTCATGAAAGCGAACCGATGACAATCGCCGACGGCGCCCGAACCCTCAGTTTGGGCAAGCAGAATTGGGCGATCTTAAAGGATGGGATCGCCGGAATAATCGAAGTGTCCGATGAGAGAATCGCAGACGCAATCCGGCTTTATTTTACTCTTGCAAATCTGAAATCCGAGCCGACCGGAGCCTTGAGTTTGGGAGCAATTTTGGAAAAGAGCGGGGATTTTTCTGATCAGAAAGTTTGCTTAATCGTCAGTGGCGGAAATGTTGACACTGAACTCTATCGAAAAATTTTAGCGGGTTGATATTTTTCGGTAAACACCTGAAAATGTTACATTTGTCCCGCCGCAATGCATATTATCGGAAACAATAAGGTATTTCCAAACAAGTTGTAATTTTACTTTGCAGGCATATTTATCGTCGTTCCCTTCACCATATAAAAGATCTTTTCCATTCCACACTGCTTCACTATCAATTTCGCCGACGTGAATATTGTCGCCGTAACCTCTCCAAAAAGCGGTTCCTTTTACCGCAAAAACGTTGGTGTCTTTAGTCTTTGTTATTTCGATGTCGTTATCGTCAAACTTCCATTTTCCCGCAAATTCTTCAATGCCTTGTAACATCGCGACGAATTCAAGATTTTTCGACGGAATCCAGCCGACGGTGGCCGAACCTTTTTTCGGTTGATACCAACTGCAAACCCAGTGACCAAACTGACGCGACACGAGGACCTCGTTTCCGGCAATCAAATAGCTCTTTTGCCGAC
>JANOEF010000707.1:0-5279 GCA_031413075.1 Acidobacteriota bacterium
CGCCGCTGGATCGCCGGCTACCGGCGCGAGGTCGAACGGCGCGGCGACGCCGATCTGGACCTGCACCCGTTCGGGCATTTCGGGGTCAACGACACCGGCGTCGCCGATATTGCCGGCAACAACAATTACATAATACCGATCGAAGCTGATATTCCCGAACAGGATGAGGTTGAGTATCAGGCAGTTAATCTCAATTTTTTACTCGGTAAAATGGGTTTAGCGGGAAACAGTCTGAATATTGTGATTCTTGATGCTTGCCGCAACAATCCGTTTGCCCGAAATTGGCGAAACTTTCGGGATGTGAGTGATGGCAAAGGATTGGCAAAAGTAACGCCTCCGACAGGGACAATCATGCTCTATGCCACTCAACCCGGTAATGTTGCCTCAGATGGAACAGGACGGAACGGACTTTTTACCGAATCGCTTTTGCAACAGATCAAGAAGCCGAATGTCGAGCTTGACGCCATGGTGAAACTGCTCGCCCGCGATGTATCGAGCAAATCAAATGGCAAACAAGTTCCTTGGAAAGAAGGAATTATCTTGGGCGATTTCTATTTTGCGGGGGAAGAAAATTCTCAACCCGTAAAACCAAATGAAAGCCAAGCGATAGTACCTAAGCCAACTCCATTACCAACTCCAACACCAATTGCCTCTTCGAGTAATTTCGATGCCGAAGGCGTTTATTGGAATGAAATTGAAAATCGAAATACCAAGTCAGGGTTTGAATTGTACTTAGCCGAGTATCCAAACGGAAGATTTGCAAAGACTGCCAAAGACCGGATTACTGAATTTAATACTCAGGAAGTAATTAAACTGAAAAACATTGAAAAAAGTAAATGGCAGGATGCAGTTCAGGAAAACACGAAAGGATCTTATAGCAACTATCTTTCAGCGTATCCAAACGGAGAATTTGCCCCGTCAGCCCGTCAGAAAATAAACGAGATAGACAGTGAAGCAGCCCGAAAGAAAGTAGAAAGTGAAAATGCTCAAGATCAGGCCAAATGGGATGAAGTTTCAACCTTAAATCGAAAAAGTGCCTATCAAGCATACTTGGCGGACTATCCAAACGGCAAGTATTCGGTAACCGCTAAAGTAAAAATCAAGGAATTTGAAAATGAGGAAGCCAGAATATTACTCGAACAACAAAAAGCGAAAGAAAGAGAAAAATGGGATGAAGCCGGGCAACTCAAAACGGTAGCGGGATACAAAGCATATCTTTCAGCGTATCCAGACGGAGTGTTTGCAAGTCTCGCCCGATTGCGACTGAGTGACCTCGGTGAACCCATTGAAACAAACACGAATTTGAATGCCGGTTCAATCGCCGCAGGAACGGTCATCACCAATTCGCTGGGGATGAAGTTTGCCTATAGTCCGGCGGGAACATTTCAGATGGGCTCAAATAACGGTGACGCTGACGAAGAACCGGTGCACATGATCAGCATCACTCGTGGCTTCTATATGGGACGAACGGAGGTCACTCAAGGACAGTGGAAGCAAGTGATGGGAACTACTCCTAGACAACAGCGTGATAAAGAGAGTCTCAGTACATCTTTAAACGGAGAAGGAGCGGATTACCCGATGTATTACGTGAATTGGGAAGAAGCGAAAGAATATATCCGGCGATTGAATGCGAGGAATGACGGATATATTTACAGTTTGCCGACAGAGGCTGAATGGGAATATGCGGCGAGAGCAGGAACCACCGGGGACTACGGAGGAAACGGTAGTCTGGACGCGATGGGATGGTACGAGAAAAATTCGGGAAAGCGAACTCATCCCGTTGGCCAAAAGCAACCCAACGCGTTTGGGTTGTACGACATGCATGGCAATGTTTATGAATGGTGCGAGGATATTCCCAACGGCTATACCGGCTTACCGAAGGATGGTTCAGCAAATACGGGTGTTGGCGATTCACGTCACCGCGTCTTGCGTGGCGGTTCGTGGGACATCGGTGCCTTGAACGCGCGGTCGGCGAATCGTTTTGGGGTCGTACCGACGGCTCGTAACAACTACGTTGGCTTTCGCGTCCTCGCCCGTGTGAGGTAATTCCATATGGATCATGTATCCGCATCGGAGGCAGGCAGGTTTTTTGATAATTTTGGATTTATTCATATTTCCTTAAATTTCTAACCACGCCTTGAGCATTTTCGATTTCTCACCCGGCCGACCAATCCCCATCGTCACCGTTGTGGTTCGACGCAATCGGGTTAATTGTGGTTCCAAAGCCATTTGGTAATTAGCCGATAAATGACAGAAAACATTCGTCACTTTTTCGCCGTGAAAATTCTCGCGCATCAGTTCGATATATTGGCGATTAATTCGACTGCCGAGTTCCCTGCCCCGTGCTTCGGTCATGACCGTGTCGTAATGGACGGTTTGTTTCTGTGAATCAATCAACCCGTATTTACCCGACAAAATCCAAACCACCAGATTATTGTCAGGGTTTTGGCGAAGGTAACGCCGGACGACGAAATAAACGGGCGATTGATAACGGTCAATCGCCGGACAGAGTTCATCATCGGACTTGCGCCCGGAACAATTTAGAATTAGTAATCTTTTCATATTGATATTTGTAAATTCAGATTTTTCATATTGATATTTGTAATTACATATCAAGAAAGAGAATCTGTCTGTATCTGCAAACTCTCTTTCCAAAAATAATTGAGACTAATCCTTGGGCTTCCATTTGGTTGACCAGATACGCGGAATTTTCGTGTCTCGCTTCCCTGCTTCGATTTCGTTCAAATAAAAACGGAACGGCTCTTTTTCCTTCATCGGAGCGAGTGCGAGTCTCTCTTCAGCATCAAATCGCTTCCAATCAACCTGGTATTTTTCAGCCATTTCTTTGATAAGTTTTTGTGAAGAATAACGGTCGGAAACCCAAGGTGTGGAACGATGGTCAAAATAATAAAGCGGATTAATTTGCCCGTAAAACAACAGAAAAGCAATCTTCCGTAAATCATCGAAAGCTAAATCTTTAATTTTATTTTTGTCCGACAGGCTGTAACCCGAATTCAAAGCTCGTGTCACTTCAAAGCTGAGGCGGCTTACATCTTTATTTTCAATCCCGATAATATCCGCCAAAAACGGTGCGAAAACTTCCATTACGGCTGAATCCCTTGAATCCTGTAAATCCCAGAGACGCTGCACCATCGTTTGCAGATTTTCCAATTCAATGGTTTTCAACCCTTCAAACCTGCTCGCGCATTCCTTGAAGACTCGATACCGGACCTTCGCGGCGACTTTGATGTCGAAGATTTCTTCTTTGCGGATGCGCCTTTCTTCTTGTTTTTTGGCTGAAACTTCTTCGGGATTTTCCACCCGGTTGATTGGCGGATTGATTTCCTTGCCGTGTTTTTTGCAAGATAATGTTCGACAAATCAGTTTGGTTTCGCCAAACCCGTCCGAATCAACTAAAATTGCTTTTTCCCGGTGCGGACATTTATCTTCGCTGGATTCAATCAATTCATACTCCCGCGTTCCCAATATATCCGGGAAAATATCTCTGTTCGGACTGTAATAATCGGAAATCAAGGCAGTTTGGTAGTCTTTATCACCTGTCTCTTTGATAACTTCCGAATTGATTTTGTTTTGTCTCAGTAGAATCGAATTAACTTTCTTAGTATTAAAGCATTCCTTATCCAGACAATTATCAACTTGTTTCTTGCCGTCTTCGATTTGGAAAAGTGTCGGATGCGCACCGGTTCGCTTCGGGCAAGTAACACAGGCTAAACCATCGGGTCTTAATTCGGTTGATTTCAAACTGAACGGAGCTTTTGCCAAGTTCAGATGAATCCTATTGTCGATATTGTTTTTGACTGTATCAAGCGGATAAACTCCGTGATCCTTTTGTCCCCAATGGTAAACACAATGTTTAAGAATTTCTGCTTGCTTTTCTGTTGAATACTTGGCAATTTCCATGGCATGCCCAATTGGCAAAAACCCCTCGAGGAAATCCGTTTGCACCTCTTCGCACAGCTCGTTCAGTTTCAATCGTTGATGCACGAACGATTCAGATTTGCCTACTTTCAAAGCCAGATCGGTAATAGTTAATCCAACTGTGTCCATCAAATATTTGTAGCCCAAAGCTTCGTCGAGAGGATGAACGTCTTCGCGGTGCAGGTTTTCGTGAATCTGAATATCCAAAACTTCGGCGTCCGACAAATCTTTGACGATCACCGGCACGATTTCGAGATTGGCAATATCCGCAGCTCGCCAACGCCTTTCACCGCAAACTAACTCGTAGCCATCGGAATTCCTTCGCACTAAAAGCGGTTCAAGAATTCCCTTTTGCTTGATTGATTCGGCCAGCTCGTTGATAGTCTTCGGATCCAATCGTTTGCGTGGATTAGTTGGGCTGGGATGAATTTTATATCTTTGCAGATAGGTAAATTCATCAACATTTCGTGGTTTAGATGACTCCAAATTGAAGTCATCGGGAATTTTGGTCGTTTTTGCTTTTGGCATAAATTTTCCTCCTTAAAACATTTCTCCGCAATAGTGCGAATGTCCGCCGGCGGGTGTCCCCGTACAGCAATTGAATTGATTCCCGGCATTCTCAGCTTCAATCCGCCGGTTGCGTTCCAGTTCTTCAGCCGAATAATTTTCGGTCTCAATATTTCCGCACCAGCATTCGTATTGAATTTTGATTTCTTCCGAATGCGGGGCGCCCATACCCATCGTGCTTCCGCACCTGTTGCAAATTTTGCTCATAAACTTTCTCCTAAATAGTTGTTTTTGGCTGATTCCAGCCTCTCTGGTTGATTTTTGGCTTACTTCCTTATTCGTTATATCGGCTGAATGATTTTTGAGTAAGGAAGCGGCATTCGGTTTAAACATTTTCCAGCTGCGGTTCGTAAGCCTCCGGATGAATCTCAATTTCGGGTAATCCCAAATCTTTGCGTTTCGGGTTCGCATCCTCGATACACTCACGGCATAACGGCTCACGTTCTCCCTTGACTCTGACACTCGGAACATAGTTCGGGTTGAAGCCAAACAGTTTCCGGCAACTACAACAATTTCCAATTACTATTGAGTAACTCATTTTTTCTCCTTGCAGACCGGACATAATCGCGGCGAATTTTTCTGTTTTTTCAATTCCTGTTCCTTTTCAAAATAGCCATCCTAGGTTCTCACCACTTGGTAGCCGATTCCCTTTTGAATTAACCGATCTTGAGGTTTTCGCCCTTCTCGCCGAAACTTGCAAAATCAAGCTTCTCGCCATCTTTCAAAGCTTGTGCGATGGCTTTCAGGTTTGGTTTGAAAGTGACCGTGCGAAA
>JANOEF010000708.1:0-2757 GCA_031413075.1 Acidobacteriota bacterium
TTAATTTCTTAAATTTTTATCTCCAACTGTTGCTATTAAATTGCCAACAGGTTCTATAGGTTTAATTGGAAGAATCAAGAACTTTTGACAGCTTTAGATTTGATTTCCGCGACTTCCGCGTGTTCCGCAGGCATCTTTTTCTTGACCCGAACTGACTTTATTTAACACTTTCCTGGCGAAAATTTAATCTGCGGCCCAAAACCTCAAACAAAAACTCAAAAATCTCGATGTGGCGTTTGGCTTCTTTGACATTTTTTCCCCAGGTATAAATTCCGTGGCGGCGTAGGTAAACGCCGTGACAACCGGGATTCTCGCGGAGCACGTTTTCGACAACGTGCGAGAGGGCGACGTAATCCTGCGAATTTTCGATAATCGGAACCTGCTCGGTCAGTTCGTGAGTTTTGATACCGGCCAGACCCTTGAGCATTTCATAACCCGAAATCTCAATAAATCCTTTTTCAAAATAAACGTCTGAGAGAATTGTGCCCCAGACCGAATGCGTATGCAAAATGGAACCGGTTTCGGAGAAATGACGGTAAATTGCCAAATGCAAAAGAGTTTCGGCCGAGGGAGTCCCGTCACCCTGCAAAACCTGACCGTTCGCATCAACTTCGATAAAGTGAGTTTCGTCCAAACGACCTTTTTCATTTCCGCTGGCGGTAATGCAGAGTTTTAACGGCTCACGTTCAATTACGGCAGAAAAATTGCCGCTCGTCCCTAACACCCAATTGCGTCGGTAAAATTCGTAACCGGCCTCCGAAAGTTGTTCAGCTATCTCTAAAAATTTCATCGGTCAAAGTTTAACAAAATTTTGCCTAAACCAAAATCCGGTCAAAATTTGAGTGACCAATTTTTTAGACATAGTTCAGGAAAACAGATAAACCGGAAAAAATCATTGACAAGCCGTATCAGCAGTTCTAAACTAGCGAAAAAGCGTAGTTATTTGTGAAAAAAATACAACCACCGGTCACCTTTGAAAAAGTTTTGGAAACACATTCTACGAGAGGCGAAGAAATTCGCGCACGGCTCGCAGAATTTTCGGCTATTTGGCAAAACGGATCGGATGAACGTCTTTGGGAAGAAATGGTTTTTTGCTTTTTTACCGGCGGCTGTTCGGCCCGGATGGGGCTTCGCTCGATTGAGGCGGTGAGACCGCTTTTGTTAAACGGAACGCATTCAGAATTGATGAACGCCCTCGTCGGCAGACATCGGTACCCACGGGCTCGGGCCGGTTATATCACGGCTTCACGAGAATTTTTGCAGGAACATTGCGGGATGCGGCTGCGTTGTCAACTGGAGAGTTTCAGCGATCCCTGGGAAAGACGCGATTGGTTGGTTAAAGAAAAAAGAATCAAGGGCTTAGGTTATAAAGAGGCCAGTCATTTTCTGCGCAATATCGGTTTGAAAGGCTACGCCATTTTGGACAAACATATTTTGCGAAGTTTAGCTGAACTGAAATTTATTGATGACCCGAAGCCACCAAATACGCGGTCAAGGTATCTAAGTGTTGAAGATAAACTGAAAGATTTTGCTCAACAGTTAAATATTGATTTTGATGAGATGGATTTAGTTCTGTGGTCACTCAAAACCGGAGAAATCCTCAAATAAAATTCCCCACCGGAAAGGAGTCATTATGAAGTTAAGATTTTTGGCGCAGTATCAATTTCCTTTCCAAACAAAACGGGTTGCCCGTTTTACTTGGATTAGTATTATTTTGCTCAGTTTATGCTTTTCGGCGTGGGCGGAAGAAAGTGCTCTGGGGACTGACGAAAAAGTTACTCGTCAGCAGCTCAAACAAGCGGAAAAGCTTCTCCGGCAGGGACAGTTGGTAGAATCCGAAAAGATTTTACGCGAAGTTCTAAGAATAGAGCCGGATCATACAAAAGCCAAATTGTCATTGAGTTTTGTTCTACTGAAACAGCGAAGACTGACCGAGGCTTACGACATTTCTTTAGAAATCGCCAAAAACGAACCCAAAAATGCGCGGGCCTTCGCCTTAGTCGGAATGGCGCTCCTTAATTTTGGCAGTTTCGAAAATGCGGCTCTGATTTTTGAACGGGCCTGGCGTCTTGATGATGAAGAGCCTTTAGCATGGTTTGGGATGGGGCTGCTCAATTTTTACGAGAACCGGATTCAGCTGAGTATTGACAAGCTCCAGACTGCCGAATATCTCGAACCGAATGACGCTGATTTTGTGTTTGCACTGGCCCAGGTTTATTCCCGAGCCGAAAAATATAAAGAAGCGGCCGAATCCTACAATAAATTTTTGAACGTCGCCCCATCGAGTGACAGTGATCGCCGCAACCGAATCAAAGGCTTGATCAATTTTTTACGCTTTTTGGGAAATAAACAGGAACTTTATAAAATTGAAAGCAATCACAAACAAACGACGGTTCCGGTCCAAATTCTCCGTGATCGTCCGATTCTTGAAGTCAAAATCAACGGCAAAGAAGATAAATTAAGGTTTGTCCTCGATACCGGTTCCGGAATTTCGGTGATTTCTCAGGAAACAGCCGCCAAATTAAAAATAAAATCAATTTCAAAAGGCGGAATGGCCCGTGCCGTTGGCGGAGACGGAAGATTTGAAATCGTTTATGGCTTTTTGAGCCGGGTCTCAATCGGCGAAACCCGAGTCCGAAATGTGCCGGTTTATATCCGCAAATTTCATGACGAGGGGGAAAAAGTTGATGGCTACATCGGACTTTCACTGATCTCGAAATTCATCACGACGGTTGATTACGGGAATGCCACTTTTAC
>JANOEF010000709.1:0-6930 GCA_031413075.1 Acidobacteriota bacterium
CGATCCGGTATCAATCAGGGCGGTCGCGATAATGGTCAAACTGCCGCCTTCTTCGATATTGCGAGCGGCTCCGAAAAATCGTTTCGGGCGTTGCAAAGCATTTGAGTCAATCCCGCCGGAAAGAATTTTGCCCGATGGCGGAACAACCGCGTTATGAGCGCGGGCCAGACGGGTAATCGAGTCAAGCAAAATGACCACATCGCGTTTATGTTCGACCAATCTTTTGGCTTTTTCGATAACCATATCGGCCACCTGAACGTGACGGGTTGGCGGTTCATCAAAGGTTGAGGAAATAACTTCGCCTTTGACCGAGCGCTGCATATCGGTTACTTCTTCGGGTCGTTCATCAATCAGCAGAACAATCAATGTGACCTCGGGATGATTGGTCGTCACCGAATTGGCAATTGTCTGCAAAAGCATTGTTTTACCGGTTCTCGGCGGTGCGACAATCAAGGCCCGTTGTCCTTTTCCGATCGGGGTCACCAAATCTATCACTCGTGCCGCAATATAATCTGGCGTCGTTTCCATCTTTAATTGATCTTCGGGATAGAGCGGGGTCAGATTATCAAAAAAGACTTTTTCGCGCGATTGTTCAGGGGCTTCAAAATTGATGGCTTCGACCTTGATGAGCGCAAAATATCTTTCGCCCTCTTTGGGTGGACGGATTTGACCGGAAACCGTATCGCCGGTGCGTAAATCAAATTTGCGAATCTGTGAAGGCGAAACATAAATATCATCGGGGCCGGGTAAATAATTGTATTCGGGCGCTCTTAAAAAGCCAAAACCGTCGGGCAGCGTTTCCAATACCCCTTCGGAAAAAATCAGTCCGCTTCTTTCGGTTTGAGCAGCCAGCAGCTTAAAGATCAATTCCTGCTTTCGCATGCCGGTTGCGCCTTCGATTTCATGTTCTTTGGCAATTCCCGTTAATTCAGAAATTGACATTTCTTTGAGCACTGCTAAATTGAGTATTTCGCCGATTTGGTTGGTTTTGGCACTATCTTTGCCTTTAAGTTCGGGCTTTTCGGGAGGTGCAGCCACTACTTCGACGGCTGCTGATTCGGTAGTTTTTTCGGTGACGACAGTTGCACCATTCTCTTCGGGAGTACTTTTTTTGGTAGTTTTACTACGAGTTGTCTTAGTTGCCATTTTAATTTATCCGTTTGTTTTAATTGGAAAAACTGTTGTTGTATGTAAATTGAAATTTCTAAAATTCAAGTTTGATTAAGGCACGATTAAAGCCATCTCGATCACAACATTTGATTTGCTTTTCTCGTGAAAAAATATGGAAAGTCCTAAAGTAGGGGAACAAATTGACCTAAGCCCTCTAGCTTTCTCAAAACCCTGAGTTTTCTGAGATGTTTTTATTATTACTCAATACTAGGAAATAAATCAACTAAATTTTTTTATATTTTAGATTGTAAAGCATTTTCAATCGCTTGCCAAACCGAATCTTTACCTTTTCCGGTGACGGCTGAATAACTAATTATTTGGCTCAGCGGCAGAACCCGATTAATTTCATCAATACTTTTTTTCAATTCATTTTTTGACAATTTGTCAGTTTTGGTCGCGACCACGATATGTTTCTTTTGATGAAAAATAAGCCATTCGTGAAGCTGCCGGTCTAAGGGCGTCGGCGAATGACGCGAGTCAACTAATTGGATTGAAAGCAAAAGCTCCTGCCGTTTAAAGAGATATTCCTCGGCCATTTTCCCCCAATCGGCCCGCATCGCTTTTGACACGCGGGCGTAACCGTACCCGGGCAAATCCGCAAAATAAAAGGATTCATTGATCAAAAAAAAATTGATGCTTTGGGTACGCCCAGGCGTGTTAGAGGTTCGTGCCAAACCCTTCCGGCTTAATAACGAATTGAGCAGACTCGATTTACCGACATTTGAGCGCCCCAAAAAAGAGATTTCGGGCAAACCGTCAGTCGTCCAATGCGATTCGTTAAACGCGCTCTTGATAAACTCCGCCGAAGTGATTTTCATAAAGATTGAAGTAAAGATTGAAGAAGGATGAACGATGAAGGATGAAATTTCAAGTGCCAGTTACATTTTCATCCGCAGCAGTTCCAACCGGGTAATTCCCTAAACGACTCTAATCTTTATAGCCTGTATCAATTCTCTCTAATTTTCTGAGCAGTGCCGGAAATACCAGTTCCGAGCCTAAACCTTTCGTCACCATTGCCACTTGTGCCGTAATTCCTTGCAAAATGGCGGGATGAATCCGAATTAATTCTTTACCGCCCGATTGTCCAAGAATTTGAATTCGACAGGCACTTTCCAAAACATACATATACAAAAAAGCGTCCGCCATTGTCATTCCGCAAGTCAAAAGTCCATGATTTCGTAAAATCATGAAATTCTTTTCGCCTAAATCAGCGACCAGACGCGGTTTTTCTTCTGGATTGAGCGCCACCCCTTCGTAATTGTGATAGGCCAGTCCGGAAAGCGGAAACAGCGATTGTTGCGAAAGCGGTAAAAGTCCTTCAGTTTGCGTCGAAACCGCGACTCCGGAGAGCGAATGAGTATGCAGAACGCATCCGACATCGTGCCGCGCTTCGTGAACCGCACTGTGAATGGTAAAACCGGCAGGATTGATGAATTGCGAAGTTTCAGATACTATTTCGCCCTGCAAATTTACTTTGACCAAACTGGATGCCGTAATTTCCTCAAATAAAAAGCCATACGGATTGATGAGAAAATGTCCTTCTTCGTTCGGAACGCGCGCCGAAATATGCGTAAAGATCAAATCATCCCAGCCATACAGCGCAACCAGCCGATAAACTGCCGCCAGTTCGACTCTGGTTTGCCATTCTTCTACTGATACTTGGTTTTTGATTGATGTCATAATGACCTACCTCACTTTTATAAACAGGGTTTTCTGAACAGCAATTGATTGATAAAAAATCAGAAATTAGACGCGGACAAACGCTGATTGAGTTGATTGACGCCGATTGTTTTCAATTATTTCCGTGTCAATCTGCCTCACCCGTAAAATCCAGCGTCTAATTTTAGTCGGTTCTAGTCGCAAAATAGTTTTTATCAGTAAATTCTGCTTTTACAAAGTAATTATTTCAGGTTTATTCTGCAAAATTGATTCAATCCGCTCATTTACCGAACCGGTCAAAAGCGACACAACTTCAAGCGAAGTCAAGGTTTCGCGTAGTTGGTCAGGTTTTCTGGCGCCTAAAATGATGGTTGAGACATTTGGATTTTGTGCGCACCAGGCGATGGCCAGTTTGGCCAGCGTGGTGCCAAGTTCTTTGGCTAAATTGCTGAGTGCTTTGATTTTTTCCAGTCGCTCAGAGGCAAGATTGACTTCTTTAATAAAATCCAATCCTTCGCTGGTCATCCTGGTTACTTCGTTGGGCAGCCCGTCAGCGTATTTTTCGGTTAAAGTTCCGCCCGCCAGAGGCGACCAGATGGTTGTTCCCAAACCGGCGTCCGGATAGATATGAAGATAATCTTTTTCAACCTTTTCGCGCCAAAACATATTGTATTGCGGTTGTTCCATCATGGGACCTTCCAAATTTAAGTCGCGCGCCACCGCATTTGCTTCCATAATCTGGACGGCAGACCATTCCGAAGTTCCCCAATACAAAATTTTGCCTTGCGCGATGAGCGTATTCATCGTCCGCACAATTTCGGGCATCGGAACCGCGGCATCCGGGCGATGACAATAAAAGAGGTCGAGATATTCGGTTTGCAAACGATTTAAGGCTTCGTGACACGCCTCGACAATATGTTTGCGGCTCAAACCCGTCTGATTTGGCCAAGGCGACCGGCGGCTGCCAAAAAACACTTTTGACGAAACGAGGTAGCTGGTTCTGTCCCAGCCCAGATTTTTCAAGGCTTTGCCCATCACCGTTTCTGATTGTCCGAAAGCGTAGCCCTCGGCGTTGTCAAAGAAATTAACACCCGCTTGATAGCTGATTTCCATCAAATTTTCTGCCACGTCGTCAGTAATCTGATTGCCAAAAGTCAGCCACGAGCCGAGCGAAAGAACACTCACCTGTAATCCGGTTTTTCCTAAACGTCTATATTCCATAGTTCTAAATACCTATTGTCCTAAAGGTTGGAATGGAACCCCATAAAGCTCCTGATAAACCCAGCCCAAGAATCTGACTTCGGCAATGCACAACGATTCGATCCAGGCGCTGGTTAAAAATATTCGCTGTTCGATGCGGGAAGGAAGTTTTTGAGCTTCCATAACAAACGATGCGCCTTGATTTGTCTCGAGGTTGTATTGCCCGACAAAATCTTCACGAGTTTGTTTGGCGTCGCCCAGGGCTTGCAGAATATCGGTCATCCATTGCTGTAACTTCGCCTCCGAATTATTCTCTGCGATTGCCTGAAAGGCCCCCACGGCAAACCTTGCTTCAGCATTTTCAAACGGATAAACTGAAACGCCGTTTGCCGCGTCATCCGCCTGTTTCCACTCAAAAAGTTCCTGGACGTGCGGGTGCCGGATCACCCCAACTTTCTGATCGTAATTCAAAAACCACTCCAAAAGGTCAGCGATTGAAGTGACGTTGATGTCTCCTTCGGGATTTTTCGTCAACAGGGGTGGACGAATTTCTTGTTCTTTTGCCATAGAAATAATTTACAACATCTAAACAGAAAATGGGACGCGGATAAACACGGATTTGACGGATTTTCGCAGATAAATTAATAAATCCGCGAAAATTCATTCAATCGGCGACCAGACAGTTGAAATCTTGGGTTTAATGCCGGTCAAAAATTATTTTTGAGTGGAAGTAATTCGTCATTTTAATTCGGCTTTTTTCTCGTTTGAAGCGTATTGTTTTTTTACATATCGAACAAATCATCTAATTTTGTTGAGCCGTGTCGAACTCGAACAACTTCCAACGATATATCGTTTGGCTGATAGATTATGATATATTTGCCAACCGGAAACGACCGACTGCCAATGAAAAGGTCGTGGTTTCGTTCTCTTCCCAGATGCGGAAAATCTCGCAATAAATCAAACTTCTCCCGAAAAATCCGCATCAATTTATTTGCGGCTTCGGGATTATTTGCGGCAATATATTCCCAAATTTGGATTAAATCCCTTTTTGCACTGTCAGTAATAAATAATTCCAGACGAAACTGTTTTTCTATTTCTTCGCTAATCGTTCTTGCCCCTCTTTGATAACATCGTTTATTAAATCGGTGGCAGAATCATATTTGGTGACTCTCCCGGCTTTTAAGTCCTCAAACCCGATGCGAACATCTTCACGCAATGTTTCTAAATATTGACGTTCTGAATCCTCTTGCGCTTTGCGTTTTTGGTCTTGTCGCACTAAATCGCGGACATATTCACTGACATTGCCGTAACCGTCATTTGAAACACGAGTATCAATAAAAGATTTTAAGTTGTCGGGTAGTGAAATGTTCATTGTCGCCATACGGAAATCTCCTTTCAAATTCTAATATAGCATTAGATGGCAAACTTTGCCATAGAAAATTAAAGTGCGTTTTCCACTCCTAAGAAAATAAACTTACCTTAAATTGAATGCTCAGAAAATGTATGATTCAAATTTCATAATAAACAGGTCAGCAAAAAAAATGCGGCAGATTGAAAATAAAGAAAAACTGGCAAATAATTGAGCAAATTTGGTTTCTGGGTTTTATTCTTTGTCCATTGTCCATTGTTACTTGTGCATTGGTGCTTAGGAGTTTTTTCCAGAAACTACAAAATGAAGCGGGGGTTGGATCTGCGAGATAATCGAGGCAAACGTCACGGGTTACCTGCGTCTTATTACAATCTTAAACTTGCCTCGACTCTTCCGACCAAATCTCCGCGCCAATTTTTAATCGGCATCGGCGATAATTCCGGCAAATCATTTTCGTCCAAAACTTCCAGTTGCCGTAAAAGTGAGATTCCGGCAGTAGTGCGGGCACGAAGGTCTTCGCCGTCTTCGATTTTGAGGGCGATTCCCAGACCTCGTTTCCACTTTGGCGAAGGCAACACTCCGCAGAGCCACAAGCCTTCTGCCCCAACTTTGCAAATCATTTTTCCATGAGCCGCTTGCATAACCAAAGTATCGAGCCGATCCATGCCGCCAATTAACTCGGGATAAGTCATCAATGCCGAAACAATCCGCCGACAGGCTTCGCGAAGTTCATCATCAAAACTTTGAGGGGGAAAAACCAGTTTGGCAAATGAACGGGCCATGCCGCGTAGTGAAAGAGCAAAATTGGCAGCGGCGCAACCGTCCACGGCAAATTTGATTTCGTCTTTCGGGATTTCGGTGAAAGTTATGATAGTTTCTAAAATTTGCTGCTGAATCGGGTTTTCCAGTTTTTCGTAAGTCTTCAAATCCGCGCCGATTTGTTTGGCAAAAGCGAGCATGGCGGAGTGTTTGCCGGAACAATTATTATGAAGCTGATTAGGTTTTGCGTTGGCGCGAATCAATTCATTTGACGATTCAATGTGAAAAGGGGAATGCGAGCCGCAACGTAAATCCGCTTCGCTCAAACCAATTTTTTTGAGCATCTGAGCGGCAAGTTCAACGTGACGTTTTTCAGCCGAATGCGAGGCGCAGGCCAGCGCAATCTCGTTTTCGGAAAAACCAAAACGCTCCGCCGCGCCGCTCAACAAAAAAGGAACTGCCTGAAAAGGCTTGGCCGCCGAACGAAAAAACGTCACGAAATCAGGATCACCCAGACTGAAAATCTCATCACCGTCGCCATCTAGGACAATCATATGTCCGCGATGAATTGATTCAACCGTTCCGCCCCGGATAACCTCAGCTAAGATTTCGGAATTCATAATTTCTTGATCACCACGAGCCAAGAACCGGCAGACTTTTAGAATTAACCTTGAACTTTAAGCCCTGAACTTTGAACTTTGAATTAATTCCTGAGCGTGTTGACGTGCCGTCTCAGTAATTTTTTCACCCGCCAGCATACGGGCAATTTCTTC
>JANOEF010000710.1:0-1812 GCA_031413075.1 Acidobacteriota bacterium
TTTCCCAACGGACATACCGACGGCGACACCGTGATATTTTTTACCAAATCAAATGTGGTTCATTTCGGCGACAATTTTTTTGCTTCGAGATTTCCTTTTGTTGATCTGGAAAACGGTGGAAGCGTGCAGGGGCTGACCAAAAACATTGGCGAATTGATCAAACTTATTCCGGCAGATGCCAAACTGATCCCCGGACACGGACCGATCTCAACGATCGAAGACCTAAAAACCTACCACCAAATGTTGATTGAAACTTCGGACAGCGTCCAAAAAATGATGAGGAAGAAAAAGACTCTGGATGAAGTAAAAAAAGCCGGTTTGCCCGATAAATATAAAACCTGGGGAACCGGATTTATCAAAACTGACTTTTGGATCACGACTCTTTACAACAGCTACTCAAAGAAATAATTACGAATTTCAAATTACGAATTACGAGTAAATAATTACGAATTTCAAATTACGAATTACGAGACTCGTTTAACTGAATTTCGTAATTCGTAATTGATCATTCGTAATTGACTAGGCAATCGTCACTGCTTGGGTCAAATAAACATCCTGAATTGCATTGAGCAGTTCTGCTCCTTCGCTCATCGGACGCTGGAATGCTTTGCGGCCTGAAATCAGACCGGTCCCGCCGCCGCGTTTATTGATAACTGCCGTCCGAACTGCATCTGCGGTATCGCTTTCGCCTTTTGACTCGCCGCCGGAGTTGATCAGTCCGCAACGTCCCATATAGCAATTAGCCACCTGGTAACGAACTAAATCAATCGGATTATCCGAACATAAATCGGTATAAATTTTCGGATTGGTTTTGCCGTAACTGCTTTCGACATTGAGCATATTATAACCGCCGTTTCGCTCGGGCAGTTTTTGCTTGATAATGTCGGCCTGAATGGTCACGCCCAGGTGATTGGCTTGTCCGGTCAAATCGGCCGCCGTGTGCATATCGCCGTCCTTGCCTTTGAATTTCGGGTTGCGCAGATAACACCACAGAATAGTGGCCAGGCCGAGTTCGTGGGCGTAAGCAAAGGCTTCGGAAACTTCGACGATTTGGCGGGTTGATTCATCCGAGCCGAAATAAATGGTAGCGCCGACGGCTACCGCCCCCATATTTCGGGCCTCGTCAATGGTGCCGAACATAACCTGGTTGAATTGATTCGGATAAGTCAATAATTCATTGTGATTGATTTTGACGATGAACGGAATTTTATGCGCGTATTTGCGAGCCACCATCCCCAACACGCCATAGGTTGACGCCACCGCATTACAACCCCCTTCAATCGCTAATTTAACGATGTTCTCCGGGTCGAAATAAATGGGATTCGGCGCAAACGAAGCGCCCGCGCTGTGTTCGATGCCCTGATCTACCGGGAGTATCGAAAGATAACCGGTGCCTCTAAGCCGACCATTGTCAAAAAGCGTTTGCAACGAACGCAGAACATTCGGGTTACGGTCTGAATGAACCCAAACGTTATCAATAAAATCACTGCCCGGCAGAGCTAAATTTTCCTTTGAAATCTTGGGGGTCGAATAATTAAGAAGGGCTTCGGCATCAGAGCCTAAAAGTTCTTGAATTTTACTGTAATCAACAGCCATTGATCTGTCTCCTGTGTATGAAATTATTACTTAGTTAAAAACTGCAAAATAATTCGCAAATTATACCATAAACGAAAAAAAATCATTTGCTATTCCGAACATTGAGGTCGGCGTGGTTGTAATTAAAAGTGTGACTCAGCCTGAGAAAAGCGGGCGTAGAACAACCCTTCCCGACTGCCAATTTCTTTTAGTTGAGTGGTCAATCTTCAGCTTGAA
>JANOEF010000711.1:0-5896 GCA_031413075.1 Acidobacteriota bacterium
CATGACCTAACTTCTTTAATTTATCAAGTTGTGTGCCGAAAATGGCTTGCACCGCCGAATCCCCTTCCATGACGCCCATTCTTCCGGTCGGCAAACTAAAAATAAAATCGGGGTCAAAACCTTGTCCGGCCATGGCGTAATAACCCGCGCCGGACGCGTGATTGATGGTTAAAACTATTTTCGGCGACGTTGCCGTTGCCATCGCTTCGACAAACATCGCGCCTGAGCGAATAATGCCCGAATGTTCTGCTTCGGCGCCGACCATAAAGCCGGAAACATCCTGAATATAAACGATTGGCGTCGAATGCCGATTGCAGTTTTCGATAAAATAAGCGCATTTCTCCGCCGAATCCTTGTAAATAATTCCGCCGAATTTCGGAGGTTTGCCCGCCGAATTTTTGACCATCCCGCGAGCGTTGGCGATGATTCCAACTTGAATCCCGCAAATCCGCGCCGTGCCGCAAATCATTTCTTTGGCAAAATCAGCTTGAAATTCGTCCAGCTCGCCGTCGTCCAACACGCAGTTCAAAACCTCGCGCATATCGTAGGGAGCTTTGTGTTCCTGTGGCAGAACTTCGTAGAGCTTTTCGGGCGGGTTTTTCGGCGGTTGCGGTTCGATGATAGAAACTTTAGTCTGATATTTATTCGGCAATTCGGAAACTAATTTACGAATTTTTTCCAAACATTCCTGCTCGGTTGCGGTTCGAAAATGCGCCACGCCCGAAATCGCATTGTGCGTCATTGCCCCGCCAAGTGTTTCATTATCAATCGTTTGCCCGGTCGCCCCCTTCACCAAATTGGCTCCGCCCAACCCCATAAACGAAGTTTTTTCGACCATTAAAATGACATCCGAAAGTGCGGGGAGATATGCACCGCCCGCTACGCACATTCCCATCACGGCGGCAATTTGCGGAGTTTTCAAATATCGGCGCATCAGCGAATTGTAATAAAAAATGCGAGCCGCACCATATTGACCGGGAAAAACTCCGCCTTGAAAGGGGAGATTAACCCCTGCGGAATCAACCAGATAGATAATCGGCACATTGTTCCGCATCGCAATTTCCTGGGCGCGGAGAATTTTTTTGATCGTCTCGGGATACCACGCACCCGCTTTGATGGTGGCATCGTTGGCAATGACCACACACTCGCGCTCGTGGATGCGTCCAATCGAAGTCACGACGGCGGCCGCCGGAGCTTGCCCTTTGTATTCATCGTAGGCAATCATCAAGCCGATTTCTTGTCGATAAGCATCGGTATCGAACAATAAATCTATCCGTTCACGAGCGGTTAATTTGCCTTGTGAATGGATTTTTTCGATTTTTTCCGCGCCGCCGCCGAGTTTTAGTTTGCGCTCAAGGCGGGTGTATTCTTCGGTTAATTCTTTAAGTCTGGTTAGTTTTTCTTGGGTTTTCATTATTGCAAAATAAATCTGTATGGATATTCGTCAACAATCGGATTTATGTCTTTTGCAAATTTCCTAAAAAACATTTTTCTTGAGTTTGGACGATTATACTCATTTAATTTGAAAATCTTGATTGTGTATTTGGCTCGTTCTTGATTGGCTAAACTTGCCATTTTATTTGGCTCTAATTCGCCATTTTCAGTATTGTAGAAAAAGTAATTACCAAATTCATATTCAATTTCATCTGGTTTTAGCAAAATATCTTTGAATTGATTGATTCGTTTTTGGCAAATATAGCAACACAGAAAAAGATTCTCCCATCTGTAAGCCTCTTTTGGATAAATTGACTTTGGCTTGAAATGGTCAATCGTGTCGCCAAGCATTGATTCCATTGGAAAACCGTCACAATACGAACAATGGTCAGTCGTCATTTCTCGCAACAATTCTAAAATCTCGTTTCTGACATTTATTTTGTCAATCTGCCAAGAAAAATCTGAGTTGCTATTTTCGTAAGTTTTGCCCCACTTTTCCCAATTCTTTGTTAAAACCTTTGGTGCTTGAGGTCGCGTGGTTTTCATCATATTTCGTATTTTAATTGTTTCAATTCAAAGGCGATAATGTTTTGTAATTCGGCTGAATTTTGCTCCTCGCTTTTTTTCAACAGCCTTTTAGCAATTTCTCTAAATTCTTTATCCGCTTTTCCGCCATTTTTATTTAACTTACTACGCAATTCATAAAATCTGTCTAAATCATTTTGCACTTCTAACCCAAAAAGTTGCGGAACTTCAAAGACTTCTTCCAAAGTTGTTTGCACGCTTTCAGTTGTTTTGGTCAGACTTTTTTCCCGAACCTTTGCTTTCCCGTCCTTCACTTCCAATTCATAAACCCAAGCATCATCCACCGAATTAACCACAAACGGCGAATGTGTCGAGACAAAAATCTGGGCATTTTTGAAGAGTTTTTGGACAATCGGCAAGACTTTTCTCTGCCACGCAGGATGGAGATGGACTTCGATTTCGTCGAGCAACAGAATCAGATTCTTTTCGGTAATCGGCAAATCGTCTTGCCATTTCAACAAATCAACTCTGCCAAGCAAATCGGCAATCCAACTAATCAAAGAACGTAATCCATCGGGCAAAACATCAAAATCTAATTCCTCGCCGTGCATTCTCAATTTCAATTCATTCGGCGACCTTTTCAAAATAAACTTTAATTCGTAATCGGTAACATCTTTGATAAATGTTTCGATTGAGTTGATAACCGCCTCGTATCTTTTGGCTTCTTCTAAACTTCCATCTTCTTTTGATAAGGCTCTGTTTGAAATGTTGTTTGCAACTATTTGATTTATCGTAATTTCGCCTTCTTTGCGATAGTCTTTAATGAATTCGAGGGATTGTGAAAGTGGGTTAAAATTCGGAGGAAGATAATTAGCCTGAACTCTTTCATCATCGATATGGCGATACCCTGAAAAAGCAAATACGGCGAAATTAAACTTCTCTTTTCCTATGCTATTTCTACCGCTCGGAAAACCCGAGTATGAATAGACTTCAGGTGAATTTATATAATCAATTAAATTACCCTTACCTTGTAATTTTGCTCTTTTCCCATTTGAAAAAGTAGCCCAAAATTCACCATAACGTCGGTATCTTTTTCTAAAATTATTACTAAGTTCGTAGTCCGCATCCAAAACAATTTCATCATTGCGATTGGGAGGCAGTTCTACTCCCGTATCGTCAAAAATACTCGCAAATGACTGCAAAATCGTAGTTTTCCCCGTCCCATTTTCCCCCGTCAGAATATGAATTTCGGCTTTATCTTTCGCGGGACACTCCTGAAAATTGATTTCTTCATCATCGAAAACGCCGATATTTTTGAGATGTAATTTGCGGATTTTCATAATTTTATGCTTGATGAAAAAGGGTAAAACCTTTCTTTTTCAGACCTCTTTTCAACACATTGCCTTTCGTCCAAAGTTTAGCATTTAGTTCCAAAGTTAAAGCAACATACGGAGTATTTTTCAAATCAATTTCTCGACAAAGCCGATACGCTTCCGTCCAACTTCCAACCGAAACTAAACTTTCATCATAAAACTTGATTCGATTTATCAGCGTTGACAACAGTTCTAAGACTTCATCATTTGAGAGACTCTCAAATGATGAAGCTACTAAACTCTCAAATTGAGAGTTTAGTAGCTTTTTGGATTTTTGCCGAATGTTTGAAAAGTTCAACAATTACAAACTTTGGAGAGATAAATTTCAGTTTGGGATTAAAAATTTCACGCAGAATTTTTTGATTATTGGAAATCAAGGCAGCAACAATTATGTTTGTATCAATTACGATAATTTCACTCATTCTCGCCAATCATTTTTTCAATGCGTGATTTGTTTTTTTCCCACCAAGACGACTTTATTTCTTCGGAAATCTCGTCCGCTTCGCTTTCTGTCATCTCGCTTTTTTGTGTAATCAAACTCGTTTTTAGTAAATCCAAAAAGTTCTCGACTTCTTCGGAATTCAAATTATCCAAAGGAATTGAAACCGTCAATAGATTTGCCGTGCGGGTTGTTTGAATTGTAGAAATGCCCATAATTACCTCAAAGAAATTTTATCACAAAGTTTTGCTGACAGTTTTTGGAGTTTCATTTGTTTTTTCAGCTTTGCCCAACTTTTCGTTGTGCAATCTTTTAGCTTTCATTAACGATAACGAAAGTTCCCGTAGTTGATCGGTTTGTTTCAGTCTCCGAGTTATTGCCTTATCAGACATATCAATTTTCTTCATTTTGTAACCTGTCAATATCAATTAAATCTTTTGCTCGCCCCGCAAGTTGCTTCATTTTTATCAGCCCTGTGCGCGAAACAATCCATAAATCTTGATTTTCCCAAACCAACTTTTCTCTGGTTTCCCAAACATCAATAACCTGCGGCGTGACTAGCAACAAATCAAGCGACAATACTTCGCCATCGTCATCAATTTTTGAAACTCTGCGAATCTCAACTGCTCTTTCTTTGAAAGACATATCGAGTCCTTTGATGTCATCCTTTCTGTTATGTTTTTTGGCAGATCATAACTTCTTTCTTTGAAAGACATATCGAGTCCTTTGATGTCATAGCCTTTTTCAGCAGCCAAGGCGTATGCTTTTTCCAAAGATTCGGATTTTATTAAAACGTCAATATCAAAAGTCGCCCGCGGAAACCCGTGAATCGTCAAGGCCAAACCACCACAAACTGCATATTCAATTTCATTGCGGTTTAAAACTGATATAATTTCTGCTAATTCTTGTAAAAGTGTCGCCATAACATTTTATCAAAACTCAATGTCGTAATAAATATCTTCCAATGCAATTTCGCATTCCGTAAATGGCAGAAAAACTATATCTTTCAACGAACTAAAATCTTGCCGTATCCAATTAAAATCATCGTGTTTGGTGTATAAAGTCACTAAAACCTCAGTTTGTGAAATAAGCAAATATTCTTTGAATGATGGAATTGATTTGTAATAAATAAATTTGTGTCCACGGTCAAATGATTCGGTTGAATCAGATAAAACCTCGACAATTAACAGCGGATTGACCAACATTTGCAGACCGAGTAAATTTTCGTAAACCGGCATTCCGCAAACAACTGTTACGTCTGGATAACGATAAGGCTCATAAACAGGAACTTTAAGACGCAGATTTGAACCGAAAACACTACAAGTTCTTTTGCTCCGTTTCAAACCATTTAGTAACGATGCACTCGTATTCACGCAAACCTTTTCGTGATTCGGACTTGCGCCCGCCATACTCCAGACTTCACCTTCAAAAAACTCCCAACGCTCCTCTGAATCTTTTTCAAGTTCGATGTAATCTTCCAAGGTGTATTTGTATTTTGGTTTTGCTGTCATAACTTTGCTCTAAAATACCACATCCACGAAATTTAACCAATAATTCCCTCTCCAAATTTGACGCAACTTGCAGACTAACCTAACATTCTAAAAAGTTTATGATTTGTCAAAATTGCCGAGAAGAAGTTTGGGACAATGAATTATCGTTTTGCACTAATTGCGGAATGAAGTTGGATAAAACTTTTCAGTCAGTTCCAACGGAATTAGCCAATGAATTTGGTGTGCCGAAAAAATCCGAAACATCAAATTCTAATCTGAAATGGATTGCCTTGATTGTCACACTGGTGACGATTCCGGCATCAATTTTTGGTGTTTTTTTACTGGTCAATCGCCAATCGCCAACTCCGAAAAATGTTAATAAAGCAGTCACGCCGACGCCTGCGCCTTCGCGCAAGGCAAATACCAATCAGGCGAATAAGACAAACGCAAATTCAAACGTAAATTCTGCAAATACAAATCTTAACACCAATCAAACTGACGAAAATGTAAATGTTACGACCCCCCAACCGGCTGAAACTGTAATTTGGAAAGAACGCATCGAAATTTCGCCTGATTCGCATTATTCGGTCTCTTTTGAAATGCCTGAAGATGGCAATATTGTGGGAACGGTAAAA